>JAAEOK010000085.1 GCA_024244705.1 Alphaproteobacteria bacterium | reverse complement strand
CGAAGTCCGGCCGCACCAAAATCGTCTCGAAGTGAAACCGGAGAACCCATGGCAAACCTCCATCCGTTTGCCATCTTGAATCAGAAAAACACCGTTCCGGAAAGCCCCTATATGAGTCCCACTCACAGAGACTTGGTATTATCCGATTTGCCCCAGTCCTCAACTGACGTTGAGAGAGTAGTCAAGAAGCTGAGAAACTCAGGCTACCAAGAATGGCTGGGCGAGGAGGATATTGATTGATAGCAATCTATCTCTATTGAGACAGTAATGACCTGACAGTGCCGCTCGGACGGGGGTTGGGTCAGGCGGCCTTCGGCGGGTCGTTCCAGGAAGGCTTCATTTCTAACGCGATCGGCGCCGCCGCGGGTGTCGGGGTCATGGGATCATCGCTGGGCGGCATTGAGGGCGCGACAGGCATTTTCATTCGAACCGCGATCGTCGGCACGGTTGGGGGCCTGTCCGCGCAGCTCACCGGCGGCAAGTTCGAGAACGGTTTTGCGTCGGCGGCGATTGCGCATGCTTTCAATGAGGAGCTCCGTCGAGAAGTCAGGGCCGGCACTACGATCTCTCCCTACGGCGAACGTTTCGTACCACTGAACGAGATGGCGCCCGGATCAAGGCAGATTCTCCAGTTCCGCTTTTTCGTCTATGATGACGAGACAGGCGAATAGAGCATCGGCTTCCATTTTCCCGACGAGGGCTTGCGGTACCGTGTGACTTACGATAAGAGCAACGCTGTGCACGGAATGGTCTTTGCGCCGGCCGGGAGTCCTGATCTTCCGCCATTTGGGTCTAATCTAGAACCGATATCGGGGGTGCGAGTGGGCTTCGACGGTAAAGTCACCGGAGCACCTTACTTTCGCGTATTCAACGACCAAAGGCAGCCGATTTCTCCGGTCACTGGTCGAGTGGTTCCTCGCTTAAGCAATGAAGCCCATTATCCCCTGGGGACGCTGACACGGGAGTAGCCGATGGGTGCAACCGAGAATGAGAGGACGGAGCCGATTGAAGAGAATCTGGTTATGATTGAGTTGGAGCTAGGTGCGATCAATTTTCGCTACATGAACGGCACGGTCGTGATGAACGGTGAATTCGCATTGATTGGATCCAACGAGCATACGGAAGTCTTCGAGCCCTGGGAAAAACGGGGCAACCTGAATCTCCTTTGGCCGCTGGTCAACGTCTTTTCCCCACGCATTGTCATGAATGCCGTGAGGCTCCGCCTGTTTTTCGATAGTGGGCACGTCGTTGAATGCAAAAATGCGAACAGGTTTCCGGAACAAGTAAATATCTGGGGTTTCGAAAGCCCGGAGTTTAAGAAAATGCATCCGGACGGCACAGCTCTTACGCGCTATCCCGGAGATTTCTAGAACTTAAGATCTGATCTGACAGACGGCCTAGATCGTCGGCTCCGTCGTAGTTATCAGCTTTCGCCTTGCTGCGAGCATTCTCTCCTTTGTCAATGATGTTGCGTTATAGAGTCTCTGCACAGGCGTCTTGCCATATCACCAACGCCCCCGATGCGGCCTGACCTCGTCGTAGCGTGTCGTCCACTCATCGAGATCGGCCTCCAGCTTTTCGAATGAACGATGCAGTTCCTTGAGGACCGCCACCCGGTGGAACTCATGCAGGATAGTCCTGCCACGGCCGTTTGCCGAGCTCGGGGACGGCCGTGTTCGACAGCAGCGGGCCGCTCTCGTCCTTGTAGGCGTCCTCGAGGTCGTGCACCGAGAGCCCGCGCGCCAGCATCTCTATCTCCAATTCTTCAAGTGCTTGGGTGCGACCGTTTAGATGAGCGCGGATATCCGGGCAAGGCGGCATCGCACCACCGTCACACCACCTATGTCGGCGGGCACCATCCGAACCCGCCCGCCGCGGGATGGCGTCGGGATAGGGGCATCGAGGTTGCCTCGATGCTCGATGGCGGGGCGGGCGGCTCGGTGGTGGCGATGATCGGCTGAGCTTGAACACCGAGCCGCGCGCCGACGATCCCGATCAAGGTTTTCTCAGTGGGCCGGGCCAATTCGGCCGGTACCGGTCAATCCTATCGCTGATATTTGATGAATGGCGTCAATCGGGCAACGCGGTCGTAAAGCCGGCGCGCGGTTTCGTTGAAATCCTGGGTCAGCCAATAGACCTGGTCGGCGCCGCGTTGGTCGGCCGCGGCATAGACTGCTTCGATCAGCGCCCTGCCCGCTCCTGTGCCGCGCGCGGAATCGGCGACGAAAAGGTCTTCGAGATAACAACGGTCGGCGATCGCCCAGGTCACCCGGTGGTAAAGATAGTGGACGATGCCGATCATTTCGCCGTCGCCGCTGATGGCGCAAAGGCCATGCATATCTTCATCGGGATCGAGCAGCCGCCGCCAAGCGGTGTCCGTGACCTCGGCGTCGAGCGTCACCTTGTAAAAGGCCAGGTAGCCCTGCCACAAAGGCTCCCAGGCGGCCCGGTCGGACGAATCCAGCGTCCGGATTACGACGGGCGCGCCAGCCCTCTCCCCACCCATTCAGGCAGCCTTATCGAGCGCTTGATCCAGGTCCGCGATGATGTCCTCGACGTTCTCGATGCCGACCGACAGCCGCACCAATCCGTCGCCAAGACCACGGGCGCGCCGGTCCTCCGGCGGCACCTCGGCATGGGTCATGGTCGCCGGGTGGGTGATCATCGATTCGACCGCGCCCAGGCTTTCGGCGAGGCCACACAACTTGACCTCGTTCATCACCGTCGTCCCCGCCGGAATGCCGCCCTTGAGCTCGAACGAGATCATGCCGCTGAAGCCGGTCATCTGCTCTTTGGCAATGGCGTGTTGGGGATGGGACGTCAGACCGGGGTAGGTGACATGGGCGACCTTGGGGTGGCTCTCGAGGTATTCGGCGACCTTTTGCGCGTTCGCGGCGTGGCGCTCCATGCGCAGGTGCAGGGTCTTGATGCCCAGCAACGTTAACCAGCAATCGATCGGGCTCGGCACCGCGCCGATCGTTTTCTGGATGAATTTCATCTGGTCATAGATGTCTTCGCGGTTGGTGATCAGGGCGCCGCCAATGATCTGGTTATGGCCGCTGAGATACTTTGTCGTGCTGTGCATGACGATGTCCGCGCCCATCTCGAGCGGGCGCAGGAAGACGGGGGTGGTAAAGGTCGAATCGACGCCAAACAGGAGATCGTGCTCCTTGGCGATACTCGCCATCGCGTGCAGGTCGGAGATCTTGAGCAGCGGGTTGGTCGGGGTTTCGACCCACAGCATCTTGGTCTCGGGGCGGATCGCCTGGCGCACGCGCTCCGGCTCCGACGTATCGACATAGGTGAAGGTCAGGCCGTAGCGGGAGAGCACCTTGTTGAACAGCCGCGACACCCCGCCATAGACGTCATCCGAGCAGACCAGGTGATCGCCGGCGCTGAGCAGCTTCATCACGCTGTCGACGGCGGCCATGCCGCTGGAAAAGCAAATTGCGTGGGTACCGCCTTCGATGGCGGCAAGATTGTCTTCGAGCACTCTGCGGGTCGGGTTCGACGCTCGCGTGTAGTCGTAGCCCTTGTCCTTGCCGACCTCATCGAGAACGTAGGTCGCGGTCTCGTAAATCGGCGGCAGAATCGATCCGGTCATCGGATCGGGCCGAATGCCGGCATGAACAATCTTGGTTTCAATTTGCATGATTTTGCTCCTCGGGTTCACCAGCCGTGCCGGTCATCGCGCAGGCGATCAATTAGGATTGCCGATTTCGAATGCAAGAGGCGACGGTTCATGTCACCGCCATCAATTTCCGCCCAGTTCCTGCCTCATCAGTGCCGCGCCCGCGCCCAGCGCCTGCAGCTTGCCGGCGGCGACGGCACGCGGCAATGGCGCCATGCCGCAATTGGTACAGGGATAAAGCCGCTCGGGATCGACATAGTCCATCGCCGCCCTGATTGTCGCGGCGACCTGTTCCGCGGTCTCGATTTCAAGCGATGCAACGTCGATCGATCCGACCAGTACGTCCTTGTCCTTGAGCAAGCCGATCAGCGAGAGCGGTACGTGCGAAGCGGCACATTCCAGCGACACCTGACCGATACGACTATTGTTGAGGGCGGGAAAAATCTCCTCGTACTGACGCCATTCGTCGCCGAGAGTCTTTTTCCAGTCAATATTCTCCTGAATACCGTACCCGTAGCAGATATGGACCGCGGTCCGGCATTTCAGCCCTTCGATCGCGCGATGGAGCGCGTCGATGCCCCATTCCTTGACGTCTTCCATGAAAACGTTGAAAGCCGGCTCGTCAAACTGGATGACGTCCGCGCCGAGAGCTTCGAGCTCCCGCGCTTCGTCGTTCAACAGTTGGGCAAAGGCCATCGCCATATCGGCGCGGCGGCCGTAGTGGGAATCGGCGATGGTGTCGCAGATCGTCATCGGTCCGGGCAATGTGAATTTCAGCCGATTCCGGGTATGCGCACGGGCAAATCTGACGTCCTCGGCATGAATCGACTGGTTGCGCGATACCGGGCCGGTCACCGTCGGTACATCGACCACATAGCGGTCGTCGCGAATACCCATCTTGGTCTTCAGGTTCCAGTCGATGCCGTCGACCTTCTGCAGAAAACCATGCACGAAATGGACGCGAAACTGTTCACCCTCGCTGACGACATCGATCCCCGCGTCTTCCTGCTCCTTGATCCATATCAGCGCGGCGTCTTCCTGCCCGCGGCGAAGCTCGTCGCCCTCGAGCCGCCATGTCGCCCACAGCTTTTCAGGCTCGGCCAACCATGACGGCTTCGGCAAACTCCCGGCGATCGCAGTCGTCAGCATTCCGCTCTCTCCCTCGGCCCGGATCCATCGGGACCGAAATCTAGCAGACGGACGGTAGCGGGGCCAGCGACAGGGCCCCTCGGGGCCAGAACGATGCCGCTGGATCCCGCACGAATTTGCGGCTTGCCGTCGGCTTCCCCGCCACCCTATATTGCCGCTTTAATGACCGTGGCGGCCTCTCCCAACGAACCCTCCTTCCCTCACCGGCATTTGTTGGGAATCGAGGGTCTTTCTCCAAGCGAAATCACGCTTCTCCTCGATATTTCCGAAACCTACGTCGAACAGAATCGCCAGGCCGACAAAACGCGATCGATCCTGCACGGGCGAACGCTGATCAATCTGTTCTTCGAGACCTCGACGCGGACCCGCACGTCGTTCGAACTCGCCGGAAAGCGCCTGGGTGCGGACGTCATCAACATGTCGGTGGCGACCAGCTCGATCAAGAAGGGCGAAACGCTGATCGACACCGCAATGACGCTGAACGCCATGCATCCCGACGTGCTCGCGGTGCGTCACCCGGACAGCGGCGCGGTCAGCCTGCTATCGGAAAAAGTCACCGGCGCGGTTATCAATGCCGGCGACGGCAGTCACGAGCATCCGACCCAGGCACTGCTCGATGCGTTGACCATCCGACGGCGGCGCGGTCGCCTGGCCGGCCTGCTGGTCACGATTTGTGGCGACGTTCTGCACAGCCGGGTCGCACGCTCCAATATCCACTTGCTCAACACGATGGGTGCCCGAGTTCGGGTGGTCGCGCCGCCGACCCTGTTGCCGCCGGCAATCGAGCGAATGGGGGTTGAGGTTTTTTACGACATGCGCGCCGGACTGACCGACTGCGACATCGTCATGATGCTGCGCGTTCAGACCGAACGCATGCAGGGCAATTTCATCCCTTCGGTGCGCGAATACTTCCATTTCTACGGGCTTGATTACGACAAGCTCGGCGCGGCCAAGGAAGATGCGCTGATCATGCATCCCGGACCGATGAACCGCGGCGTCGAGATCGACAGCGAAGTCGCCGACGACTACGGCCGAAGCGTCATCTACGAACAAGTCGAGATGGGCGTGGCGGTGCGCATGGCCTGCCTCGAGGTCTTGACCCGCAACCTCGGAGACCCCGTCTAGTGGCCCGCGACGGCAAGGCGCCGCGACAACCGATGGCGCTGATCGACGCGCGGTTGCTTGACCCGTCAAGCGGCCTCGACGCGCCCGGCGGGTTGCTTGTCGAGAACGGCCGCATCGCCGATTTGGGTCCGAATATCAACCGGGACGGCCTCGCCGAGCACTTCGAGGTCGTCGACTGCGGCGGCCATTGCCTAGCACCTGGGTTCGTCGACATGCGGGTGCAATTGCGCGAGCCCGGCGAGGAGCACAAGGAGACGATCGAAAGCGGGAGCCGCGCGGCGGCTGCGGGCGGCGTCACCACCATCGTCTGCCTGCCCAACACCAAACCGGTCATCGATGATATCGCCGTCGTCGAATTCATCGCCCGCCGTGCCCGTGAAGTAAAGCTGGTCAAGGTCTTTGCCTATGCCGCAGTGACCCGCGGCACCGAGGGTGCCGACCTGACCGAAATGGGCCTTCTCGCGGCGGCCGGAATCCCAGCCTTCACCGACGGGACCAAGGCGATCGGTAGCGCTTCGCTGATGAATCGGGCCCTGAGCTATGCGTCGACGTTCGGCAAAATGATCATCCAGCATGCCGAGGAGCCGACGTTGGCCGTCGACGGCCACATGAACCGGGGCGAGATCGCCACGCGCCTTGGATTGCGGGGCATTTCCCCGCTTGCCGAGATACTCATGATCGAGCGCGACCTACGTCTGGTTGAAGCGACCGGCGGACGTTATCACGTCGCCCATGTTTCGACCGCCGACGCCGTCGCGGCCATCCGCGCAGGCAAAGCGCGCGGGCTCCCGGTAACCTGCGATACCGCCCCGCCTTATTTCACCCTTAACGAAACCGCGGTCGGCGACTATCGGACCTTCGCCAAATTGTCGCCGCCGCTGCGGTCCGAGGATGATCGGGCCGCGGTGGTCGCCGGGCTCGCCGACGGCACGATCGATGTCATCGCCAGCGATCACGCGCCGCAGGATCAGGACTCGAAGCGCTTGCCGTTCGCCCAGGCCGAGTTCGGCGCCATAGGCCTCGAAACGCTGTTGCCCTTGACGCTCGGGCTTCATCACAAGGGAGACGTGCCGCTTCTCGATCTCATGGCGTGTGTGACGTGCCGCCCCGCCGATCTTCTCGGCCTGCCTTCGGGAAGGCTGACAAAGGGCGCCGCTGCCGATCTGGTCGTCTTCGATCCGGACCAGCCGTGGCGGGTCGAGGAAGCCTCGTTCCATTCAAAATCCAAAAACTCGCCTTTCGAAGACCATCCCGTGCAGGGCCGGGTCTCCCGCACAATCGTCGACGGCCGGACCGTCCACGCGCGCAGCGACTGATCAATGCCCGACCCGCTCGGCGATTTCAGCTACACGTGGCCGTTCTATGCGGCAGCCCTGATCGGGTATCTGCTCGGTTCGATCCCATTTGGCCTCCTGCTGACGGGCCTCGCGGGCGGCGGCGACATCCGAGGTATCGGCTCCGGCAATATCGGCGCGACCAATGTGCTCCGCACCGGCAACAAGTTTCTTGCCGCGCTGACACTTCTGCTCGATGCCGGGAAGGGCTTGCTCGCTGCCGGTGCGGCCGGATATTTCTTTGGCCCCGATTTCGCCGTCCTTGCCGGAGGCGGCGCTGTCCTCGGCCACCTGTTTCCGGTTTGGCTTTGGTTCAAGGGCGGCAAGGGAGTGGCAACAGGCATCGGCGTCATGCTCGGCGTTGCCTGGCCGGTTGGCCTATTGATGATCCTGACCTGGTTGGCGGTCGCCCTGGCCTTTCGCTATTCGTCCTTGGCGTCGCTGGTTTCGTTCATCCTGGCACCCGCCTTTGCCTGGTTCGTTGCCGATCTTCAAACCGTCGAGTTCGCCGTTTTCGTCGCCGTTTTCATTTGCATTCGACACGCGCAAAACGTGTATCGTCTGGTGCGCGGCGAGGAACCTAGGATAGGACGGAATACTTAGGGCCGCGCACAGCTGGATTGACCGTAAGCCATGGATTTAAGATGCTAAAGGGATGACGAAGACCCCGCCTCCTTTGCCCGAAGATGAGCGAATCGGCCGCTTGCGTCTTGCCCGCACCAAGAACGTGGGCCCAATAGCTTTCAACCAACTACTCGCGCGGTACGGGTCAGCGGCGGCGGCGATCGAGGATCTGCCCAGGCTGGCCCGGCGTGGCGGCCGCGTCCGTCCGCCGCAGGTATATGCGTATGAATTCGCGATCGCGGAGCTCGAGGCGATAGCGCAATTGGGCGGCCGGCTGGTCGTGCGCGGAGACTCGGATTATCCGGCGCCACTGGCGGCAACCGACGATGCACCGCCGGCGATTACGATCATGGGCGATGGAGATTTGCTCGGCCGCCGGACGATTGCCGTTGTCGGGGCGCGCAACGCATCTGCCAATGGTCGGCGCTTCGCCGGCCGCCTGGCGCATGACCTGGGCGAGTGTGGGTTCGCCGTCGTGTCCGGCCTGGCCCGCGGTATCGATGCGGCGGCTCATGAAGGCGCCCTGGAAACCGGTACCATCGCCGTAATCGCCGGCGGTCTCGACGTGTTCTATCCGAAGGAAAACCGCCCATTGCAGGAGGCCATCGGGCGGCGCGGCGTGGTGGTGGCCGAAAACCCCCTCGGCACAGAACCCAAGGCGCGTCATTTCCCACGCCGCAATCGAATTATTTCCGGGCTTTCCTTGGGCATCGTCGTGGTCGAGGCGGCGCTTCGTTCCGGGTCGCTGATTACCGCCCGTCTGGCTGGCGAACAGGGGCGCGAGGTGTTCGCGGTCCCGGGCTCGCCTTTGGACCCGCGTGCGAAGGGAACCAACAATCTGATCCGTCAAGGCGCGGTGTTGACTGAATCGGCACAAGATGTGGTGGATGTCCTCGACCAAATGTTGGGTGGGCCGTTTCGCGAACTCCCTTCGACCGTCGGTCTCACTCCATCGCCGGGGACGGAGACCGGCGATAACGGCGACGTCGACCACCGAATGATTCTCGAAGCCTTGGGCCCATCCCCCATCTCGATCGATGAACTCATCCGTCATTGCGCTCTCTCCTCGTCGGCGATGGCGACTGCCCTTTTGGAGCTCGAACTCGCCGGACGAATCGACCGCCTGCCCGGAAATCGCGTCGCTTTGGCGCTATAGGCCAAGCCGTGGAATTACCGACGTTGGGGTGCGATGCGGCGCCCCCTCGCGGCCGAAGTTACGAAGCGCGCCTTGCAGAAATCGATCAAGAAATGTTGACGAATGGATGCGGCGATGCCAATTGTGCGGCCCAAATGTCGGCGAGCGAGTGGCGCCGAACGGCGAAATGCGAATGAAATGGGTGCACCACCGCGGTCGGAGTCGAAAAGCAAATTGGGCCGATTGGGGCTCAAAATGGGGTACTGATCAATCGCAATGAACATCGTCATCGTCGAATCCCCGGCCAAAGCGCGAACGATCAATCGTTATCTCGGTGACGAATACACGGTCCTCGCAAGCATAGGTCATGTCCGAGATCTGCCGCCCAAGGACGGATCGGTCCGGCCGGATGATGACTTTGACATGAGCTGGGCGGTCGATGCCCGCGGCGAGACGCAACTCAAGAAGATTGTCGGCGCCGTCAAGGGCGCGTCCCACCTATATCTGGCCACCGATCCCGACCGCGAAGGCGAGGCGATCTCCTGGCACGTTCTCGAGGAACTCCATCGCCGCCGAGCACTCAAGGATGTCGATGTCAAACGCGTGGTTTTTCACGAAGTCACCAAGGCCGCGGTGCTCGAGGCCATGTCGCACCCTCGCGATCTCGATCAATCACTGATCGATGCCTATCTGGCGCGACGGGCCCTCGATTATCTCGTCGGCTTTACGCTCTCCCCGGTGCTGTGGCGCAAGCTGCCGGGATCGAAATCGGCCGGCCGGGTCCAGTCGGTCGCGCTGCGGCTGATCTGCGAACGCGAGGCCGAGATCGAGGTCTTCCGGCCGCAGGAATACTGGACGGTGGACGCGGCGATACGGACCAGCGCCGGGGCCGAAATCGTTGCCCGGCTGACCCACATCGACGGCCGCAAGCTGGGAAAGTTCGACCTCGATAGCGAGAACGGCGCTGAGACCGCGGCGGGTCACGTCCGTGGCGGCGATTTTCGGGTCGACTCCGTCGAGCGCAAGACCGTCCGCCGGAACCCACCACCGCCGTTCACGACATCGACCCTGCAGCAAGAGGCCTCCCGTAAGTTGGGCTTTGGCGCCAACCGAACCATGCGCACCGCGCAGCGCCTCTACGAGGGCAGTGATGTCGGTGGCGAGACGGTCGGGTTGATAACCTACATGCGGACCGATAGCGTCAATTTGTCCGAAGACGCGATCACCAATTCGCGCGCCCTGATCGAGAACAAATTCGGCGTCGACTATCTGCCGTCAGCGCCGCGCCGCTACAAGACCAAAGCAAAGAACGCCCAGGAGGCCCACGAAGCCATTCGGCCGACGGATTTCCGCCGCCTGCCCAACATGGTGTCGCAGTACCTCGATGACGATCAACGGCGCCTATACGAACTTATCTGGCAACGCGCCGTCGCCTGCCAGATGGAACAGGCCGCGCTCGATCAGGTGGCCATCGATTTTACATCCACCGCGCCCGCTGCCACGCTTCGCGCAACCGGTTCGACGGTGGTGTTCGATGGTTTTCTCAAGCTCTATCGCGAAGGCCGGGATGACGCCGAGGACGAAAAAGAGCAGCGCCTCCCGAATGTCGTCAAGGGTGAACGCATCGCGGTCGAAAAAGTGACCCCGGAGCAGCATTTTACCCAGCCGCCGCCGCGCTTTACCGAGGCCAGCCTGGTCAAGAAACTCGAAGAACTCGGCATCGGACGCCCCTCCACCTATGCCAGCATTCTTCAGGTCCTGCAGGATCGAAACTATGTCCGCCTTGAGAAGCGGCGTTTCGTCCCCGAGGACCGTGGCCGCATCGTGACCGCGTTTCTCGAAAGTTTCTTCGCTCGCTACGTCCAGTATAATTTCACCGCGGATCTCGAGAACCAACTTGACGATATTTCCGGCGGGCGGGCGAATTGGAAAGAGGTGTTGCGTCAGTTCTGGCAAGCCTTCAGCGCCGCGGTCTCGGAGACGGCAAACCTCCGCATCACCGATGTGCTCAACGCGCTCGACGAGGAGTTGGGGCCGCACTTCTTCGTCGATCGCGGTGACGGCACCGATCCGCGCAAATGCCCTTCTTGCGATAACGGGCGTCTTGGATTGAAGCTCGGCAAATTCGGCGCCTTTATCGGCTGCTCGACCTACCCGGAATGCCGATATACGCGAAAATTGGCGGTCAACGGCGGCGAAGACGGGTCCGGCAACGGCAGCGACGAGCCCAAGTTGCTCGGCCAGCATCCCGACACCGGCGAGCCGATAACGGTCCGCGTTGGCCCCTATGGCCCCTATCTGCAAGTTGGCGAAGACGAAAAACCGAAACGGGTTTCTTTGGCGAAGGGCCTCGATCCCGCCGAAGTCGACCTCGCCATGGCGGTGCGCCTCTTGGCCTTGCCGCGCGATATTGGGCCGCACCCGGAATCAGGCGCAATGATGACCGCCGGCATCGGTCGCTACGGCCCCTACATCAAACACGAAAAGAGCTATCGGTCGCTGGAGAGCGTTGAAGATGTCCTGACGATCGGCGTCAATCGTGCGGTCGCCATCCTCAAGGAGGCAAAGCCGCGCGGCGGGGTGTCGGCATTGCGAAGCCTCGGCGACCATCCCGACGACGGGGCCCCGGTTACGGTGCACAAGGGCCGATACGGACCCTACGTCAAGCACGGCAAGGTCAATGCCACGCTGCCAAAGGACACCACCATCGAGGACATTACCCTGGAGCAGGCCCTGCCGCTTCTCGCGGCCCGCCTCGATCGCATGAAATCGGGAAAGGCAAGTCCCAAGAAAGCGAAGGGCAAAACCCGCACCAAAAAAGCCAAATCCGCTCGAGCCAAAAAGGCCACGACCGGCCGCGCCGACATGGCCGAAACTTAGGTTGAGGCGTTGTCAAAATCAGGCCGCCGTGCGGCGCCTCTACCGACCCGGCAACAAATAATCGATTTCGTCAAGAGCCGCGAAGGCCGGGTCGGCAAGCGTGAAATCGCCCGCGCGTTCAACGTTCGCGGTGACGATCGAATCGCGCTCAAGCACCTGCTGCGAGATCTCGAGGTTTCCGGCGACATCGGCCGCGAACGCCGGCGCCTGACCTCGACCGACGCCCTGCCCGAAGTCACGATCCTGGAAATCTCAGGCACCGACGTCGATGGAGAACTGCTCGCGGTACCCATGCGCTGGACCGCCGACACCCCGCCGCCGAAAATCTATGTCGCGCCGGACCGCGGCGGACGCCGAGCGCTCAGAACCGGCGACCGGGTGTTGGCCCGGCTCAAGCGCCAGAGCCGGTCGGTTTACGAAGCGCATGTCATGAGACGCATCGGCTATCGCACGTCGTCGGTTCTGGGTATCTATCGAAAGACCGCGAAAGATGGCCGAATCGAGCCGACTGATCGTCGTCACAAGGCGGAATACCTCGTTGGTCGAGGAGATGACGCTGGCGCCAGCCCCGGCGAACTCGTCCTGGCCGAGGTCTTACCCGGGCGCCGTTTGGGTCTGCCCCAGGCACGGGTCATCGAACGGCTCGGTGACGTGCGCAACCCTCGTGCATTCAGCCTGATCGCGATCCACAGCCACGCCATCCCCGACAAGTTTTCCGACGAGGCGCTCGCGCTCGCCGATCGTGCTCGTAACCCGCCTCTTGGCAAGCGCACGGACGTGCGCAAGCTGCTGCTGGTCACGATCGACGGCGCCGATGCGCGCGATTTCGACGACGCCGTTTGGGCCGCCCCCGATCGATCGCCCGACAATGCCGGTGGTTGGTCGGTCACGGTGGCGATCGCCGATGTCGCCAACTACGTACGACCCGGTGACGCATTGGATATCGCCGCCTTCGATCGCGGAAATTCGGTCTATTTTCCCGACCGCGTGGTTCCGATGCTGCCCGAAGCATTGTCGAACAATCTGTGCTCGCTTCGGCCCAACGAAGATCGGGCCTGCCTTGCCGTCCACCTGACCATTAGCAAGGATGGGCGCCTGAAGAGCCATCGTTTCGAGCGCGCGCTCATGCGTTCGGCGGCGCGGCTGACATACGAGCAGGTGCAAAAGGCGCGCGACGGCAAACCCGATTCGAAGACCGCGCCGCTCTACGATCCGGTGATCCTCCCTCTGTATGGCGCCTACGGTGCCCTGGCGATGGCCCGCCGCAAACGTGGCGCGCTGGAAATCGATCTGCCCGAACGGCGCGCCGTCCTCGATAGTTCGGGCAAGGTCACGCGGATCGAGGCGGCGCCGCGTTTCGACAGCCACCGCCTGATCGAAGAATTCATGATCGCCGCAAACGTCGCGGCGGCGGAAACGCTGGAAAGGCTTGCCCAGCCTTGCATGTATCGAATTCACGATGAGCCCGATCCGGCGAAGGTTGAAGCTTTGCGCGACTTTCTCAAAGGACTTCACCTGACGCTCGCAGCCGGCCAGGTCATGCAGGCAAGGCTGTTCAATAAACTGCTGGGCCAAGCCGCGGCGACGCCTCAGGCGGAGGTCATTGCCGAACTCGTCCTTCGCTGTCAGTCGCAAGCGGTCTACAGCCCGCGAAACATTGGCCACTTCGGGCTTGCCCTGCGGCGCTACGCCCACTTCACGTCCCCGATCCGCCGATACTCCGATTTGCTCGTTCACCGCGCACTGATCCACGGATTGCGCCTCGGTGCCGGTGGACTGCCGGATGGAAACGGCGACGATTTCGTCCGTATCGGCGAGCATATTTCAACCACGGAACGCCGGGCGATCGCGGCCGAACGGGACACGTTCGACCGCTATGTTGCCGCCTATCTGAGCGAGCGTCAGGGAGAGACGTTCGGTGGGCGCATATCGGGCGTCACGCGCTTCGGGCTATTCCTGCGTCTCGACGAGGTCGGTGCCGATGGCTTGCTGCCGATCCGGTTTCTGCCCCATGGTCCCTACCGACACGACGAAAGAGCTCACGCTCTGACCGCCCGCAAAGATCGCCGGGTCTACAGGATCGGTGACCGGGTCGAAGTGCGCGTCCTCGAATCGAACCCGGTCACCGGTGCCACCATCTTTGACCTGCCCGAAGCGCCACCCGGCGCCCGGAAGAAACGCCGCAAAGCCGGGTAAAGGAGTGAATCGGCGGCAAATCGCGACCAAGTCAAATCTTGTTTACCGCCTGAAAACTCTTACCAACCACAATTGGCAACCGCGAATCTTAGCGATACTATACGGACCATGAATCTTGGACATTCGAGCGGTAAGGCCGGGCCGTTGAGCATTTTGCATCGATCCTCTCGGCGGCCCGACGGGCGGCGATGTCTGCGTGTCGCGGGAGCAGCAGGTGTTTTGCTGTTGCTCGCGGCCTGCGGGACAGCAGGCGAGTCGGGTTCCTACCCTGCTGGCGCATCGGGGGACGGGACGGTGTACGGCCTTGTCGATCAACCATTCGACGAGGATTCGCTTGACGTCTTCGAAGAGGGCTACAGCCTGGTTTCAACACGTTACATCGAAGCCGTCGACCTCGGCGGCCTCGCCGCCGACGGCTTGAACGGAATGGCCGCGATCGATCCCCAGATCTCGGCCCAAGAGGACAACGACCACATCCAGGTATTCTACGATCAGGCGCAGGTTGCCGAATTCCCGATACCCATCAGCGATATCCCCGAGGAATTGTCGGAAGATACCTACGATGCCATTGTCAATTTGCGATCCGTATCGCCGGCGCTTGAGGAACGGCAATCCGAAGCGATCTACGCTGCCTTCTTCGACGGCATGATTTCAGGCCTCGATGCCTATACACGATATGCCAGCGCCGAGCGCGCTCGGGAAAATCGGGCGCAAAGAGAAGGCTACGGTGGAATCGGCATCCGCATTCGGATTTTCAGCGACGCCATCCAGGTCTCCAGCGTCATGGAAGAAACGCCGGCATCGCGCGCCGGCCTCCGGTCCGATGACGAGATTACCCATATCGATGGGACCCCGACCGCCGGTCTCGACCTCGCTCAGGCCGTCCGATTGCTCCGGGGACCGGTCGGCAGCGACGTCCGTCTGACCATCACGCGGTCGGAGCAGCCAAAGTCATTCGATGTGGACGTCGAGCGCGAACATATCATCCCACCGACGGTTTCATATGCGATGCGCGGCGATATCGCCCATTTTCAAATATCGCGCTTCAATCAACGGACGGCCGAAAGCCTGAAAGAGAAGCTCCAGGAAATGAGAAACGAGGTGACGCCGGTCAACGGCATCATCGTCGATCTGCGCGACAATCCCGGCGGCCTGCTCGACCAATCGATCGATGTCGCGGATATCTTCCTGACCGAGGGCGTGATCCTGACGACCCACGGCCGGCACCGCGATAGCCATCAGCGCTATGTCGCGTCAGGCGTCGATTATGCGGATGATCTGCCGATCGTTGTGTTGATCAACGACCACTCGGCCTCCGCCGCTGAAATCGTCGGTGCCGCGTTGCAGGACAACGCTCGTGCCGTTGTCATGGGGACGACTTCGTTTGGCAAGGGAACCGTACAGACGGTGTTCCGGCTGCCCAACGGATCAGAACTCACTTTGACGTGGTCGCGATTTTTTGCCCCGTCGGGCTACGTCTTGCACGGTCTCGGCATTCTGCCGACGATTTGCACCAGCGATCACAGCCGGCCGCCGGCGACGCTCATAGATTCATTTGACGAGGATAGCGATTCGGTCCAGTCGATCTTCGCCGATTGGCGGTCATCGGTTTCGATCAGCGACCCGCATCGCGCCGATCTCCGCAAGATTTGCCCGCCTTATGCCGACGACGACGATGTCGATTTCGACCTCGACGCGGCGACTTTGTTGCTCTCCAACAAGGTCCTGTTCCAGGAAGCTATCGTGACGTCGTCATCCCAATTGGCGTCCAGAATGGCCAAGGCCAAGTAAGGCGTCGCCCTCCACCTTGACACCGCGATAAAGCTCGCTATGTTCTCCGCCGGAATATCGTCCCGCTGCGAAGGAACCGTCGGTGGCCAAGCCCAATACAATTCTTATCCGCCTCGTCAGCACTGCTGACACCGGGTATTTTTACGTTACCAAGAAGAATCCTCGGACCCAGACCGAGAAATTGGAATTGCGGAAGTACGACCCCCGCGCCCGCAAGCACGTGCTTTTCAAGGAAGCCCGGATCAAATAGCCACGATCGTCCATGCACCGGACCGCGACAAGGCCGCCAACGGGCGGCCTTTTGATTCACTGACGATGCGGGGCCTGGACGGAAACTACGCCAAGTAGCGTCGGACGGTGTCGATAAACGCATTAACGGTGATTGGCTTGGCAAGGTAGGCCTCGCAGCCGCCGGCCCTTATGCGCTCCTCGTCGCCCTTCATCGCGAAGGCCGTCACCGCCACCACCGGTATATCGCGCAAGCGCTCGTCCTCTTTCAATCGCCGCGCGACTTCGAGGCCGGAAACCTCGGGCAGCTGGATGTCCATGATGATGAGGTCCGGCAGATGGGCGTGCGCCTGACGCAGTGCGTCCTCACCCTCGCGCGATTGCAAGGTGGCATAGCCATGGACCTCGAGAAGATCATTGAAGAGCTTCATATTCAGCTCATTGTCCTCGACAATGAGCACGGTCTTGCCAGGCCGCGCCCGATCTCGGGTTAGATCCGAATCGAGATCGGGGTCGCTAGAGTTCGTGTCGGAATTCTGCAAAACTGTCATATCCTGTGTGCTCCGCAGACCGCGCCCAGCGTGCTAGGACCCTTTTTCAATCCTTACGCATCTACGGTAAAGAAATTGTTAGCGGAGTGATACCGCTTTCCGGCGCCCCCAGGGACTTATCATGCGAATCGGCCTCGATCTTGGTGGAACAAAAATCGAAGGAATCGCACTGGACCGCGGTGGCAACCAATGTGCGCGACACCGCATTCCGGCGCCGCGTGGCGACTATGAGGCGACAATTGCGGCGATAATAGGCCTTGTGGCGACCCTTGAGGCACAGACCGGAGCAGACTCGGTTGCTGTCGGCATTGGCATTCCGGGGGCCCTATCGCCGTCCACCGGTCTGATCAAAAACGCCAATTCGACATGGTTGATAGGATCTCGTCTCGATCAGGATCTTGCCACAGTGCTCCGTCGGCCGGTTCGCATCACCAATGATGCCAATTGCTTCGCCTTGTCGGAGGCCGTTGACGGCGCCGCTGCCGGCGCTGAAGTGTGTTTTGGGGTCATTTTGGGGACCGGTGTCGGCGCCGGCGTGGTCATTGGCGGCAAGGCCCTGGTCGGGCGCAATGCCATCGCCGGCGAATGGGGCCATAACCCTCTGCCTTGGGCGCTCGACGATGAGCGTCCCGGACGGCCATGCTATTGCGGCGAGACTGGATGCATCGAAACATTCTTGTCGGGCCCGGGCCTGGCGGCCGATCATGTCGCGGCGGGCGGCTCTTCGGCTGCCCCCGAAGCGATCGCCGAGCGGGCCCGGCAGGGAGATCCCAGTTGCGCCGCCACCCTCGCCCGTTACGAAGACCGGCTCGCGCGTGCGCTGGCGAGCGTCATCAACGTCCTCGACCCGGATGTCGTCGTCCTCGGCGGCGGCCTATCGAAAATTGAACGTCTTTACCGATCGGTGCCACGCCTGTGGGGTCGGCACGTCTTCTCCGACGATGTAGCGACCGAACTCCGACCGCCCCATCACGGCGACGCCGGCGGCGTTCGAGGCGCGGCATGGCTGTGGTCGGCGGAGGAAGTCGACCGGTGACGCCCACGATATGCAGGGAATGTTGCCGGGAGGTCGCGGCCGATGCCATCGATCGGCGCTGCCCGCATTGCGGATCGCCCCGATTGGTCGAGCACCCTGAATTGGATCGCCTCAGCCTCGCTCACATCGATTGCGACGCCTTCTATGCGCATGTCGAAAAACGCGACGACCCCTCTCTCGCCGACCGTCCCGTCATCGTCGGCGGACGACATCGCGGGGTTGTCACCGCCTGTTGCTACGTTGCCCGGCTCTATGGCGTCCGATCGGCCATGCCTATGTTCAAGGCGATCAAGGCGTGTCCCGAGGCCGTCGTGATCAAGCCGGACATGGCAAAGTACCAGAGAGTAGGCCGAATCATTCGCGATATGATGCGCAGTGTCACGCCGCTCGTCGAGCCGCTGTCGATCGACGAGGCATTTCTCGACCTAACCGGTACCGAGCGCCTTCATCGTTCGCCACCGGCTCTGACGCTCGCCCGGCTGGCAAAGAAAGTTGAACAGGAAGTCGGTATCACCGTCTCGATCGGCCTCAGCTACAACAAGTTTCTCGCCAAGATTGCCTCGGACCTCGACAAGCCTCGCGGTTTCGCGGTCATCGGCACCGCCGAGGCGGTCGATTTCCTGCACGACAAGCCTGTGTCCATGATCTGGGGCGTGGGGAAGTCCCTGCATGCGAAATTGAAATGCGACGGGTTGGCCCATATCGGACAATTGCGCGCCCTTGCACAGGACGACCTCGTGGCCCGCTACGGGGCAATCGGCAAGCGCCTTCATTCGTTCGCCCATGGTCGCGATCATCGCCGGGTCAATCCGGACAGCCCCACCAAGACCATCTCCGCCGAGACCACATTCAATGCCGATATCGCCGACAATGAGGAACTGAGACGAATTCTCTGGCGACTCAGCGAGAAGGTCTCCCGGCGTCTCAAGACCGCGGAACTGAGCGCCGGGAGCGTCACCTTGAAACTCAAGACCCAGGATTTTCGGATCCGCACAAGATCGCGCCGATTGCCTAACCCCACCGAGGTCGCCGAGCTCTTGTTCCGGACCGCAGCGCCACTCTTGGACGGGGAATGCGATGGGACGTTTTTCCGCCTGATCGGCATCGGCGCCCATGACCTTCGCAGCGACAAGAGCGTGCCGACGACACAAGCCGATCTGCTGCCTCAGGACGACGACCAGCACCTGCGCCGAGTTGAGGAAGTCATCGACGATGTCCGCGACCGCCTGGGGCTCGACGTCATCGGCAAAGGAAGAGGCCTAAAACCGCCGGCCAAGCAAAAGAAGGCGGCGGCCCGGGCGAACAAGGCCAAGCCAATCAAACACCCTTAGTTGCGGATACCGGCCAGTTGCATGGAACGCGGATGTGGGTCGGCGTCGTGCAATTTCGCGACCTGGGATTCGGATAGGCAGCCGTCTCCGTTGGTCGCGGCTGGACCGCATGGCGAAATCTTCCAACTCTCGGACAGGCCGGCGATCCGGAGATTCGCCTTGGCCACGGGCAATTGCGTTTCCGCGTAGGGCCCGGCTACTAATCGATAAAATATCCGTCCATCGACCATGGATTCGACCATCGTCAGGTCCGCCCCGTCAAACCGAGAAACCGCCGCCCGTGCGTTGGCTTGACTGCCGAAACTTCCGACCACCAGATAGGAGCCGCCGGTTTCCGCGAGCGACTGTGACGGCTCGACATAAGCCACCGATTCCGCGGCGAGGCGCCAATCTCGCGGGGCCACTCGCGGCGTGACCTTCGGTGCCGTCGGGACGGCGGCGATCAGGCCTGGCTGCGATTCGGCGGGCTGTCGAAGGGTTCGCGCGGGCACCGAGGAGGCCCGGTCCTGTGTGCCGGTTACGCTATCGATCACGGCCGCCGTCGTTATTGGAGAGGCCGGTCCATGGCCGTAGGAATCCGGTCCCGCGGTATTGGCGCTTGCCGCCGTCGCAACCGCCACCTGACCGGCTGGAACGGTTTGTGCGACTAGAATTTTGTCCGGGCCCGGCGTCGATCGCACGACCGCAGGCTCCGCTCCGCTGCCATATCCGGCGGCGCCAATCGCATTTCCGCTGCGCGCACTCGCCAGCTGGATATTGGCCATCAGAGGACGAGAGTCTTCGGACCGGGCGGGATTGGCGGTCCCCGGGATCGGTGTCAGTGCGGCGACCTTTGTGGCCTCGGCCGTTTCATAGGATTCCTGCATTCCCAGGGATCCGGCAAATTTCAAGTTGTCGACAAAAACGACCTGTGCCGGCTCTCGGCGCGGTTGCGGCTGCGGCTCGGCAGCGGGGATATATGCCGCCGGCGCGATCGTCGTCGTTTGGACCTCGATCATTTGTTGGTACTGCAGTTCCAAAGCCTGGGCGAACTGAATTCTTTCGGCGACGGCTGCCAGCTTCTCTTCATGCTCGCGCCGTTCCGAAAGGTCGCCGATCTCTTCCGGGCCTACATAGCTTCCAGGCGACGAATGCTGTTCGGTCATGAACTCGCCGCTGCTGTCATCGCCGACGTCGACGAAGGCGAGGTCCGCCCCCGACGCCCATTCGCGCGCGTCATGGTCGAGCCCATCATCATAGTCGAGGTTGGGCTCGCGGATTGTGCCCCACGGCCGGGGCGGCCCCTCATGGCGTCGACCGTCGGCGAGATAGATGGTGTCGTCGTCGGGGTCGATGCCGCGATCACGGCAAAACCATTCGCCGTCGAAGAAACGTAGCAATCCACAATCCATGTTCACGGCTTGGGACAGCATGTGATCATTGACGCTCTTGCCACTGGCGCCTGCACTAAGGCCATCGGCGACATAGCTAGCGGCGGAGATTCCAAGCGGAACGCCGCAACCTGCGAGCATCACGGGAACGGTCAATACTGCAAATAGGCGCAAGGGACGCCCCCTTTCGTCGTCCCCTTTCATCACCTGACCCGGCGTGATTGTGTAACATTCCTTTAGGAAATGCAAGCAACTTATTGATTCATCATATTTTTTCATTAGGAAAATTCTACTTATCTCAGGGCAATGAGAAAATCCCACTGGGCATCGGCGCAGTCCGTCCTCAAGGGTGAGGGCGGCGCCAAAAAAGTGTCGATCATTTGAATGAAAGTTTCGTAAAGGGTCCGGCGCGGGTTTCGCGTCCGGACGGCGCTATCAAACCTGAAATCCGGCCGCGGTCAGCTCTCGGATGGCGGTTTCTTTTCCGGCGGCGAATGGAGCCGAATGTGCAGCTCCCGCAACCGCTCCGGCGGAACCGGCGCCGGCGCCTGCATCATGAGGTCCTGGGCCTGCTGATTCATCGGAAACGCGATAATCTCGCGAATATTGGGCTCGTCTGCCAGCAGCATCACCATCCGATCAATTCCCGGCGCCGAGCCGCCGTGGGGTGGTGCGCCGAACTTCAATGCATTGAGCAGGCCGCCGAATCGGGATTCGACATCGTCGGCTCCATAGCCGGCGATCTCGAAGGCCTTGTACATCACCTCGGGCAAATGATTGCGGATCGCGCCGCTGGACAATTCCACGCCATTGCACACGATGTCGTACTGAAACGCTTTGATGGTCAGCGGATCTTGCGTCTCAAGCGCGGCGAGGCCGCCTTGGGGCATAGAAAACGGGTTGTGGCTGAATTCGATGCGGCCGGTGTCTTCGTTGAGCTCGTACATCGGGTAATCGACAATCCAGCAAAACTTGAAGATGTCGCTTTCCATGAGCTCGAGGGCGGTCCCGATTCGCGTCCGCACGACGCCGGCAAAACGTCCCGCCTGGGCAGGCATGTCGCAGACGAAGAACAACGCGTCCCCAGGTCCCATGCCCGCCGTCGCGGCGAGCGCACGCTGTGCGTCCTCGGCAATGAACTTGGCGATCGGTCCCTTGCCGCCGTCGGTATCGAAAACGACATAGCCCAATCCAGGTGCGCCTTGCTCCCGTGCCCAATCGTTCAGCTTATCGAAAAAACTGCGTGGCCGAGATGCGGCTCCAGGCCCCGGTATGGCGCGCACGATGCCGCCTTTGGCGATCACGCCCTTGAACGCCTTGAACTCGACATCGTCGCGGTTGAAGATGTCGGTTACATCGACGATCTCGATCGGATTACGGAGATCGGGTTTGTCGGTGCCGTATTTTACCATCGCCTCGGCGAAAGGGATGCGCGGAAACGGCGGCGTAGTGACCTCACGCTGGTCGGCGAATTCCTCGAACACCCCCGATAAGACCGGCTCGATAGCGGCAAATACGTCCTCCTGAGTGACGAACGACATCTCGAAATCGAGTTGATAGAATTCACCCGGCGAGCGGTCGGCGCGGGCGTCCTCATCCCGGAAACATGGCGCGATCTGGAAATACCGGTCGAACCCGGCCACCATAAGCAATTGTTTGAATTGTTGTGGCGCCTGCGGCAACGCATAGAATTCACCTGGATGGAGGCGAGACGGAACGAGATAGTCGCGCGCGCCTTCCGGCGAACTGGAAGTCAGGATCGGGGTCTGGAATTCAACGAATCCGGCATCGATCATCCGCTGCCGCACGCTCGAAATAATCTGGCTGCGCAGCAGTACGTTGCGGTGCACTTTTTCGCGCCGTAGATCGAGGAAGCGATAGCGCAGCCGGATTTCCTCGCCATAGTCGGTATCGCTGTTGACCTGCAACGGCAACGGATCGGCGGCCGACTGCACGTCGAACGTCGTAATTGGCACCTCGACATGCCCGGTCGGCAGATTTGGATTGACCGTGTCCTCGGTGCGCAGCACGACCGTGCCGGTTACGGTGACGACGCTTTCCAGACGGACCGCCTCCGCCTGGCTAAAAATCGGGCTCGAAACATCGATCACACACTGGGTCAAACCAAAATGATCGCGCAGATCAAGAAACAGCAGGTTGCCGTGATCGCGCTTGCGGTGAATCCATCCGGACAGGCGCACTTCCTGTCCCGCGTGTTCTTCTCGCAGCGCCCCACAATTATGGGTCCGGTAGGGATGCATCTTTGGTCGGTCTCGTGGAGAAATTGGGGCTTCCGTATGGCGCGCCAGAACGCATAGAACGCCCTCCCGAGTCAAGCGACGATCCGGCGCGCGGCGTCACGATCGGAGCGCTGTCTCCCTTCCATGGCGACGGAAATCCGTGTACATCCCACGGCGATGACGCTGATCACCGAAAGCAAGCAACTGAACGCGTTCTGCAAACGTCTGTCGTCGGCGCCATTCATCACCGTCGACACGGAGTTCATGCGCGATCGGACCTATTGGCCGAAATTGTGCGTTCTTCAGCTTGCCGCACCGGGCAAAGACAATGCGGCCGCGATCGACACGATAAGCGAGCGGCTGGACCTGACCCCCGTGTTTGAGCTGTTCGAAGATCAGGACATCGTCAAGGTGTTCCACGCGGCGCGGCAAGACATCGAGATTTTCTATAACCTGCGCAAGATTATTCCGCGCCCGCTTTTCGACACCCAAGTTGCTGCAATGGTGTGCGGGTTCGGCGAATCGGTGGGCTACGAAACATTGGTAACCAGACTGTCCGGCGGCGCGATCGATAAGACCTCCCGCTTCACGGACTGGGCATTACGGCCATTGTCCCGGCGCCAGATCGAGTATGCGATCGCCGATGTGACCCATCTGCGCACGATCTACGCTAAGCTGCGCGACCAATTGGAGACCAGTGGCCGGAAGGCGTGGCTCGACGAGGAAATGGGCGTGCTGCTGGACCCCGGGACCTACCGTCTGGAGCCCGCGGACGCGTGGCAGCGCCTGAAGACGCGCACCAACAAGCCTAAATTCCTGGCCGTGCTGCGTGAGATCGCCGCTTGGCGGGAACGCGAGGCGCAAAGCCGCGATGTCCCCCGCAATCGAATTTTGCGCGATGACACAGTCGTCGACATCGCGGCTCATGCGCCGACGAATGCGGAGACTTTGGGCCGAACCCGCGGCCTATCGGCGTCCATCGCCGGCGGGCGCATAGGTCGGGCAATACTCGAGGCGGTGGCCAAAGGGCTGAAGACTCCTCCCGCCGACGCGCCCCGCCTCGCGCCCAAGCCGGACCTACCGAAGACCATTGGACCGACAGTCGATCTGCTTCGTGTTCTGTTGAAGATGAAATGCGCGGAACACGACGTCGCCCAAAAATTGATCGCCAGCACCGCCGACCTCGAAAGGCTTGCCGCCGATGACAATGCAAATGTTCCGGCGCTTCATGGCTGGCGGCGGGAGATATTCGGTGACGACGCATTGGCCGTGAAACACGGCAAGTTGGCTTTGGCGCTCAACGGCAATCGCGTTCGACTGATCCCGACGCGGAGTTGATATTCCGCCTCTGCGCCAACCGGGTTTCAAGCTTCATCTGCTGGCCGAGTGCCTTCAGCCGACGCGCCGCCAAATTTCCCATGAGGCTCGCGATATCGTCATCGTAGCGCAGTGAAAGCCGCGTCTTGGTTATCGCAAGGGCGCTATGGTCGACGACATGGTGGGCGCCGCCCGAGATCGACATGGCCAGCCTCAATGCCAAGCCAAGTCTCTGCACGGCATCAATATCCTTCTCGACCAGAATGGCTTTCGGAATTTCAGGGACGGCACCCCCGACGGGCGCGCCATAGCGATAATGAAGTGCCAACGCCACCATGCAGCGTTCCCTATGGCTGATACCCGGGATCGACAGCTGCAGAGCGCGATGCAGCGCCGAATCGGCGCGCGAATTCGGATGTTCGGACCAAGCCCAATCGGCGAGCAAACACGTCGCATGACGATATCGCGACTGCTCGGGGTCCTCATCTTCGAACAGGGGATGGGTCCAGGCAAATAGCTCGTCACCCAGGATACCAAACCTATTGATCGATCCGGCCAGCGACCGACATGCGGCAATCAGGGGGTCCTGTTGCTGGTGCTCGGTGGAAAGAAGGCCGAACAGGTAGCCCTCGCGAATCCCCGAGGCGCAAAATACCAGCCGCGACGGACCGCCACCGACGAGGATGCGGTTCATTATCAGCGCGGCCCTCGGCAAGGTCGCGAGCCGCGCGGTGCTGATGAAATCGACCCCGCGCAAAGACTTGGCGCCGAGGCCTTGAATGACGCCGGACACGGTCTCGGCTTCCTTTCGCGACATCGTATATTGGTCGACGACCGGCAGCCGGTAGCCGCGCTGAGCCATGTCAAGTCGTGCAAGTGAACGCCAGGCCCCGCCAATGGGATAGAACGTGCGCTTGCGCAATCGCTTGAGCCACGCAACCTTTTCGAGTTCGGCGTCGACCTGTTTTGCCACCTTCCCGGGACTGCGGTTGTCGCTACCCCGCAAACGCAATGTCCCCAAGGGGAGTGTGGTGTTGTTCCTGATTCGGCCCGCCTCGACCTCGACCAGCTCCAGACTGCCGCCGCCGAGGTCACCGACGACTCCGTCAGCCCCCGGCACCGCGGCGGCGACCGATAGACCGACGAGCCGCGCCTCGTCCGCGCCGCTCAGGATCTGGACTCTTGCGCCGAATTGCGTTCGGACCGTAGCGACAAACTCTTCGCCGTCGGTCGCCTCGCGCACGGCCGCGGTCGCGATCAGCTCCAAACGGCTCACCTCCATCGCCGAGGCCAGGGCCACGAATCGCTGAATCGTCGCGAGCGCTTGCTTTGTGCCGGCCCTGTCGAGGCGGCCGGACTTGTCTAGGGACCGTGCCAGCCCGCAAAGGACTTTCTCATTGAAAAGCGAAACCGGCGAGCGCGCGAGAGCATCAAAAACAACCAGACGAACGGAATTCGACCCAATGTCGATAATCCCTATCCTGGCCCTCCCCGAAGGATCGCTGGGTGGCAGCGCCGCGTTTATCAAATGAAATTAGGCCTTCTTCAGGACGAGCTTCGGCACTTTTCGAGCTTTTTTATGCGCGCTTCCGCGTCCGGACAAGCTCGGGTTGGTCATAAAGAAGTGATGGGCGCTGAACGCTTTGCGCCCGGCGCTCACTCGGCGATAGCTACCGTCTGATTCCAGGACCCAGCTCTGTGATTCGTCGTTGAGATTGGCGATCATGATCTGATCGAGGACTTGACGACGGACAGTCTCCGTCTCGAGCGGCACCAGGGTTTCGACGCGCCGGTCGAGATTGCGCGGCATCCAATCCGCCGAAGATATGAAGACCTTCGCGAAATCGGATGGCAGGGCGTGGCCGGCGCCAAAACAGATAATTCTGGAATGCTCGAGAAATCGGCCAACCATGCTCTTGACCCGGATGTTCTCGGACAGTCCTTCGATGCCTGGGCGCAGGCAACAAATGCCGCGGATGACCAAGTCGATTTGAACGCCGGCCTGGGACGCGCGATAGAGCGCTTCGATGATATCCGGGTCGACCAGAGAATTCAGCTTTGCCCAAATCTGGGCCGGCCTGCCGCTCGTGGCATGGGCGATTTCGGTGTTGATCAGCTCGACGAGGCGCTCGCGCAGATTGATCGGTGCCGCGGCGATCTTGTCGAGCCGCTCGGGCCTGACGTAGCTGCTGATAAAATTGAACATTCGCGCGGCATCGAGACACAGCGCGGGCTCACAGGAGAAGAACGACAGATCCGTATAAATACGCGCCGTGATCGGATGGTAGTTGCCGGTTCCGTAGTGGACATAACTGCGCAGTGTGCCGCCTTCGCGACGAACGACCAGAGATATCTTGGCGTGTGTCTTGAGTTCGACGAATCCATAGATGACGTGAACGCCGGCTCGTTCGAGGTCGCGCGCCCAGCGGATATTCGCCGCCTCGTCGAAACGGGCCTTCAATTCGACGACGGCGGTAACCGACTTTCCACCTTCCGCGGCCTCGATCAATGCCTTGACGATGGGTGAATCCTCGTTGGTCCGATAGAGCGTTTGCTTGATCGCGATGACCGACGGGTCGCGCGCCGCCTGAAGCAGGAATTGGACAACGACGTCGAAACTCTCATAGGGATGGTGAACGACGATGTCTTTGGCTCGAATCGCGGCCAGGCAATCGCCGCCGAAATCGCGAATACGCTCCGGAAACCGGGCGTTATAAGGCTCGAACAACAAATCCGGATGTTCGTCCGTAATCAGCTGATTGGTTTCGGCGAGGCCGAGAAGCCCCTCCATTTCGAAGACATCCGAATCACGCGCGCCGATTTCGTCGATAACGAATTCCCGCAGCGTCGGCGGCATGTCCTTGTCAACCGTCAGCCGGATAACCTGTCCGCGACGGCGACGCTGCAAAGCCGATTCGAAGTGCCGAACCAGATCTTCCGCCTCTTCGTCGATTTCCACCTCACTGTCACGAATGACCCGGAAGACACCCTTGCCGTGGAGTTCGAACCCCGGGAACAGACTCTCGATGAACAGGGCGAGGGTGTGCTCGAGTGGAATCCATCGCGCCGCCGCGCCGGGCACCTTGAGAAACCGCGGGACAAGTTGGGGCACCGGAATGAGCGCCCGCATCGCCTGCCCGTCCAACCGATCCTGAAGCTCGAAAACCACCGCAAATCCCAGATTTGGAATGAACGGGAACGGGTGAGCGGGATCGACCGCGATCGGTGTTAGCACCGGGAATATCGATTCTCTGAACGTCTCCGCGAGCGCGGCACGTTCGTCGGCGGTTATGTTTTCGGCGGCGACAACCTCGATGCCGTGGGCGCGCAGTTCAGTGCGCAGCGTCCGCCACTGATTGACCTGAGCCGCGATGAGGTGTTCCGCGCGCTCGCGAATCGCCGCCAATTGCTGCCGTGGCGTCAACCCGTCATCGCTTGGCGTCTCTACCCCGACATCGACCTGGCTACGAAGGCCGGCCACCCGGACCATATAGAATTCATCCAAATTGCTGGCCGAAATAGAGAGAAAGCGCAGGCGCTCCAACAGTGGATGGGAGCGATTTGCCGCTTCGTCGAGAACGCGCTCATTGAAAGCCAGCCAGGAGATTTCACGGTTGATTAACCGGATCGACGCTGTCGGCGTACCACGAGCGTCAGCGGCCCGCGCTTTCATGGATTCCGCGGTAACACCTTCACGTTCTTTTCTTTTTGCGGCCAGGTCGCTCACGTACGCATCCTTCGAATGTAGGCCGGTCGAACCGCCACATTATGACTCACTTGCCCGGCTGCCGTCGAGCGGGCCGATACATCGGAAAGTCCGGCCACGACCCGTCTTATCCTGCTGCATCGATTGAGGAGACAATCTATTCTCCTACCTATGTTCAAACTCTCTTTATTTCGGCACGCCAAGTCGAGCTGGAAGGATAGCGCGCTCGCGGATTTTGACCGCCCTCTCAACGGACGGGGCATTCGGGCCGCAAAGGCAATGGGCGATCTGCTCAATCGTGAACACATGCTGCCCGAATTCGTGCTGTGCTCATCCGCGGCGCGGGCGAAGGAAACGTATCAGTGCTTGTCTCTGGTTTGGCCGCCGGAAATTCGGGTCAAGTACGAACGATCGCTTTATCTCGCATCGCCGGACGGCATTTTGCGCTATGTCGCAAGGATTCCGGAAAACTTCACCCACGCAATGGTGATCGGACATAATCCCGGATTACATCGGCTGGCCACGAAATTGACGTTCGGAGGCGACGCCCAGGCAATCGAGAATCTTCAGGCGAAGTTCCCAACCGCGGCCCTCGCTATGATCGAACTTCAAGGCGAAAGTTGGCGGTCGATCGAACCGACAACTGGACGACTGCGGCGATTTCTGCTACCGCGCGAGTTGAGATAGAATGTCGGCACTTTGGGCCTGGACCCGACGCACCGGGGAATTGGCCGCCTCAGGAGACGATGATGGTTGACGTGGAAACGGTTGCGTTCACGCAAATGAAGGACGGCACCTTCGAGGATTACCAGCTCCTTCAGAAGTACGAGCCCCAACGGACAGGGGGCGCGGCCAAAAATCTTCTCGACATGCTCGAAAAAATGAAAGGCCCGATGCTCGGCTACAAAATCGACCGTTATGAACATTCGCTGCAAACGGCAACCCGCGCGCATCGCGATGGAGCCGATGAGGAAATGGTGGTGGCCGCCCTGCTCCATGACATCGGCGATATCATGGCGCCGGAAAATCACAGCCAAGCCGCGGCTGCAATTCTGCGGCCCTATGTCAGCGAGCGCACCCATTGGGTCGTTGGCCATCACGGAATTTTCCAGGGCTATTACTTTTGGCACCATTTGGGCCAGGACCGGAACGCGCGGGAACAGTTCCGCGGTCACCCGCACTACGAAGCTTGTATCGATTTTTGCGAGCGCTGGGACCAGAATTCATTCGACCCCGAGTACGACACGATGCCGTTGGCGGCGTTCACGCCAATGGTGGAACGGCTGTTCTCTAGCCCGAAGAACAGCTTCGGTTAGGCGCCGACGTCTACAACGTCGTGCGGATTTCGCCCCCGTCCAATATCAGGTTCTGGCCGACAAGGTAGCCGGACTGCGCTGCGCAAAGAAAGGCGCAGGCGTCGCCGAACTCGGCCGGGTCGCCGAAGCGTCCCGCCGGGTTGCCATCTCTGCGGCGCTCCAGTTCTTGCTCGAATGGCCGACCCGCCTGCTTCGCGGCGAATCGAATGTTGTCCAAAAGCCGATCGGTCTCGAATGGGCCCGGCAATAGGTTGTTGATCGTCACATTGTTGGCTGCGACCTGACGCGCAAGACCGGCGACAAACCCGGTCAGCCCCGCCCGCGCGCCATTTGAAAGGCCGAGGGTGGGGATCGGCTGTTTCACGGCATAGGAGGTGATGTTTACGATACGGCCGAAACGGCGCTCGATCATGCCGTCGATAACGGATTTGATGAGCAGTATTGGCGTCAGCATGTTGTTGTTGACCGCGCTCATCCAATTCTCCGAGTCCCAATCCCGGAAATCCCCGGCCGGCGGCCCGGCAGCATTGTTGACCAGAATATCCGGGGCGGCACGGGCCGCCAGCACCGCCTGTCGCCCTTCCTCGGTGGTAATATCGCAAGCGACCGCAGTCACCGGGTTCCCGGTTTCGGTTTCGATGTCGGCGGCCGCCTGGGCAAGCGTCTCGGGCGTCCGGGCGCATATTGTTACGGACGCGCCCTCCCGCGCCAACGACAACGCACAGGCCCGGCCGAGCCCTTTGCTCGCCGCACAGACAAGTGCAGTCCGTCCCGAGATACCCAAGTCCATTAGTCCGCCTCCTTTGTATGTTCGATATCGGTGAGCACTTCCCGCGCCAGCGGAATTGTGATCTTCCGTTTTTCGGCCAATGCACGCGTATCGATACCGGTGACGAATCGATGCACGGCTACAAATGACCTTTCAATCCGTGCGATAACGAAACGGACGACCTCGTGGTTCACGACGAGCTGACGGTCACCCATGGTTTTGATAAGCACCGCGCCAAGAAGGACATCGTCCGGGGCGGCGAGGTTGACCACCGGCACCGATGCCAACCGGGAACGCAGATCCGGGAGCGCAATGGTCCAGCGTGCCGGCGCTTGACGTCCGGTCAACAACAAGTGGCCACCGGTCTCCAGCACCCAGTTGTAAAGATGTAGCATCGCCTCCTCGTTGATGCCGCGATCGGCATCCTCGACGACCAGATCGGACACTCCCTCCAACAGGCGCGGCGGATCGAGGTCGCCGATTGCGCTGGCGTTCACGATACGCCCGCGACACTGGCCGGCAAATACGTGCGCGAGATGGCTTTTACCGCTTCCTGGAGGCCCAACGATCGCCAACGCCGGCGCCGCCCAATTCGGCCATCGGTCCAGCCATTCGACGGCCTCGCGATTGCTTGGCGAGACCAGAAAATCATGCAGATCGAAGGCCGGTCGATAGCCAAGATCGAAAACAAATTGGCGCCTGTCTGCCGCCTCGCGGTCGCCCGGTATCCGCGGCTCACTCACCCGGCGTCCTCCAGATCCGGCGCCCGGCGTCCAAGTTGCAGGACATAGGCCGCGCCGGACAAGAGGGTCGTCACCGCAACCGTATAGACCAGCACCAATTGTACCGTGCCCAAGGATAATCCAAAGGCAATATCACCCAGAACGAGGCCGGCGAGGACGATCTGCAGCGTCGTATTGATCTTGCTGATCATGATCGGCTGCATTTCGACCTTGCCGGTGAGGATGACCATAAGGATCACGCCGCCGATGATCATGACGTCTCGAAATACAACCAGAATGACCAACCAATCCGGCAAATAACCGGTATACCCCAGGGCAACGTAGACGCTGACGAGAAGTGCTTTATCGGCCAGAGGATCCATGAATGCTCCGAGCGTCGTGCGAGCGTTCATTTGGCGGGCGAGAAACCCGTCCACGGCGTCCGAGATGCCGGCGCCGATAAAAACCCAAAAAGCGGCCAAGAAACGGTCTTCGATGACCAGCCATACGGTGACCGGAACGACAAACAACCGTGCCAGTGTAATAAGGTTGGGAAGATTCACTGCTGTTGGCCGATCGGTGAAACTGACCCGGGAGCGTTCAACGGCTCTGCCTCAGGCGCCGCCGGCTGCGTCGGCAATGCGATGCTGCCCCGCAATGAAAGCACCCACGCAGCCAAACCCTGGCGCAGGTCGAGATCGTGCTGGGCAAGGGTGCGCTGCAGTTGGTCGATGGTACCAACAAAATCGAGGCTGATTTGGGCTTGGCCGCGTTGAAGATGCGATAATCTCGCGTTTCGTATCGTTCCGATCGCGTCGAGCCTTCGGCGCAGGAGGGTCCAATCCGACAGCGTTTGCACCGGCACGATGACGTCGATTCGCCCGCGAAGGTCGGTGCGGACCATATTCTGCCGCTTCCAATTTTCTTCCAACTCCCGAGTAATGGCCGCCGCCGCAACCGCAAGCGACTCCACGCCGCCGTCGTCCACCGACGTGCGCGCGACCGGCACCATACCCCCCAACCCGTAGCGCGAGGCCGACACATCCAATCGCGCCGTCGGGTCGCTCTGCGACGCGCTCACCACCAGCACGTCGGTCGTCTGATAGCGCTCGGCCAGAGCATTCAGCGCCGTCGGGTCTCCGCCCTCCGCCTGTTCGGCCGTGATTTTGGAAATATCGACCAGATCGCCGATCGGAATGACCAGCGGAACCAATCCACTGACGCGTGCCTGATCGACCCATGCCTCGCGCCACGGATTCGTTTCATCCCACAGCGTGACGCTTCCCCCCTGGTGCAGAATCGGTAGGACCACCATCGGGCGTCCGCGACCTTCCGCAAAAGGAATGCCGTAGTTTTGCAGCAGGTCACGGACCGAATCGGGGTCGAACCGGTAGGTCAACCTGGCGATGTACCGGACGCTGGAGGTCTTTTCCTCCTCGATCTCGAAACCGACCAGCATATTCGCCACCGTCGCCGGATCGGCCGGCGGCAGCCGGCCGTGATCGCCGCCGGCGGTCAGGTTGCGGAGCATGGAATTGAATGCCAGGAGCTGACCCTCGGCGAGGGCCCGATCCCGCGCCTCCGAGGCGCTCGCGGCGGTGACATCGACCATGACTCCGCGTGCCATAAATGGCGTCCAGCCCTGCGCCTGGACGGTCAAAGTCAGCAACACGAGGGAAATCAATACCAACGGGCCAGGCGCCCAATCACGAATGAACCGGCGGCAGCGGTAGGGCATTGCAAAGCCTTTGCGATCAAGTATTTTCGGCTGAGTCTCTCAACGCCCTTATAGCCAAGACAAGCGAGGAAGTCATCAGCGGCCGATCCTACAAACAGGCGGGTGTCGATATCGACGCCGGCAACCGTCTGATCGACAAGATCAAACCGATGGCGAGCGCAACCGCGCGGCCCGGCACCGTAGCCGAGATCGGCGGATTTGGTGGCCTCTTCGACCTTGCGGCCGCCGGATATGCGGACCCGATCCTGGTTGCCGCGACCGATGGCGTCGGAACCAAGCTCAAGATCGCCATCGCTGCCGGACAGCATCGGACGGTGGGAATCGATCTGGTTGCCATGTGCGTCAACGATCTGGTGGTCCAGGCCGCCGAACCTCTTCTGTTCCTGGATTATTTCGCCACTGCCCGCCTCGATATCGAGGTCGCCGAAGCGGTGGTGGCCGGCATCGCCGAAGGCTGCCGCCTCGCGGGGTGCGCCCTACTTGGCGGCGAAACCGCCGAAATGCCGGGCATGTACCGGGACGGAGACTATGATATCGCCGGCTTTGCCGTCGGCGCCGTAGAGCGCGATGGCTTGTTGACGGGAGCCACCGTATCGGGGGGCGATACCGTGCTTGGCCTCGCTTCCAACGGCTTGCATTCGAACGGATTTTCGCTGGTCAGAAGGGTCGTCGAAACCGCCGGCCTTGACTACGCGGCGCCGGCCCCGTTCGCCGCCGAGCGCACGCTCGCCGACGCCCTGCTCTCGCCCACGCGGATCTACGTCCGCGGCTGCCTCGACGCCGTCGCGACCGGCGGCGTCAAGGCTCTCGCCCACATCACCGGGGGTGGCCTGGTCGAGAATCTGCCTCGCATCCTACCGGATACGGCGGCGGTGCGGCTTTTCGCGCAATCCTGGAGCGTACAGCCGGTATTCCGTTGGCTGGCCGCGACCGGCAATATCGCGAGCGACGAGATGATGCGGACGTTCAATTGCGGAATCGGCATGGTCGCGATCGTCGGTCCCGCGCACTTGGATACGGCAAGGGCGGCGTTTGAAGCCGCCGGCGAGGCAACCACCATTATCGGCACGGTGGAGCCGCGCGCGGCGGGCGCCGCACCGGTGATGATCGACGATATGGAGCACCTATGGCGCGACTGAAAGTCGCCGTGATGATTTCGGGCCGAGGCTCCAATTTGCAGGCCCTGATCGACGCGGCGGCGGAGCCCTCTTTTCCAGCCGAAATCGCGCTCGTCATATCCAATGTCCCGGGTGCGAAAGGACTGGAGCGCGCCACCCGGAGCGGCATCGACGCTCAAGTCGTCGATCACCGCGATTTCGCGACCCGAGAGGATTTCGAACACCAACTGGACCGCGCCCTAAGCGGTCATCACGTAGAATTGGTCTGTCTGGCTGGATTCATGCGGATTCTGACGCCCAGCTTCGTCGGTCGCTGGCACGATCGATTGGTCAACATCCACCCCTCGCTGCTGCCCAAGCATAAGGGCTTGGACACCCATGCCCGCGCCCTCGAGGCCGGCGATGTCGTCAGCGGCTGCACGATTTATTTCGTGCGTCCGGACATGGATGCCGGACCGATCATCGTGCAGACCGAGGTCGAAATCCGCCCCGGAGACACGGAGGAACAGCTTGCCGCCCGGGTCCTCGAGGCCGAACACCGGAGCTATCCCCGCGCCGTCAAGGCGATCGCCGAAGGCAGGGTTCGCGTGGTCGGAGATAGGGTCGAGATTGAGGGTGGCCTATGATCTGGGACTTTACCGCGGGCGGGCCTTTGCGTTATAGCACCAGGGCACGCCCTTACCGTTGGGGAGATTGGGACGATGGCCGATAGTTTCGACTTGAAATCGCATGAACAGACTTGGCACGGCTTCTGCAAACTGATGAAGTATTCTCTCGGTGCCATAGTCATCGTGCTAATTTTTTTGGCGCTGATCACGCTCTAGATAGATAATTGACGCGAACGGACCAGCGCCCGGCGCCGATTGGACTTGGTGCTCGACGGCTGCACGCCCGTAACGTCAACCGACAATATCGACCGTACTGAAGAAGTAGGCGATTTCGATCGCGGCATTTTCCGGTGAATCGGAACCGTGCACGGAATTGGCCTCGAGCGATTCGGCAAAATCCTTTCGGATGGTTCCGGCGGCCGCGTCTTCGGGGTTGGTCGCCCCCATGACCTCACGGTTGCGGGCAACGGCGTTTTCCCCCTCAAGTACCTGAACGACCACCGGTCCCGAGGTCATAAAACTGCAGAGGCTGTCGAAAAATGGGCGCTCGCGGTGGACGGCATAGAATCCTTCCGCCTGCTCTCGCGTCAGGCGGACACGACGCTGCGCCACGACTCGCAGGCCCGAGGATTCGAGACGGGCGTTGACCTGTCCGGTCAAATCACGACGGGTGGCGTCGGGTTTGATAATCGAAAGCGTTCGCTCGATGGCCATGGTGGCGGCAACCTCATGAATTGAAGGGGTCGGGGGACGTGAAAATCGCGGCGGTTATAGCCGCCGCCAGGGAGCAAGACAAGCAAGTCCGCGCCGGCTATGCCTTTTCTTCCCAGCCCCCCCGCTCGTTCTGCTGAAAATAGCTCACTTGGTGCCCGGCATCGCGATATTCCGCCCATCGCCGCCGCGCCGCAGCAACCGCATCATCGTCTCGACCGTCGAACATTTCCAAACAACGGTCGTACTCGGCCAACCGTTGCGATCGAGAACCGTCGACCATCACCAGAACCGATGCCGCATTCGGATTTTCGTCCTGATTTGTCAGCCATATCGGTTGCTCCGCCGCATGGCCGTCCTTGGCGCTGCCGTGAGGCAGGAAGCCACGGTCGTCGTAGGTCCAGAGATGGGCGTTCAACGCTTCGACCCGCTCATCGGAACCGACCATGACAACCGCACGCGCGCCGCTTTTGAGAACCTTTTCCAACAGCCGCGGCAGCGCAGACTCCAAGCTCGAGCGGGTCAGGTGATAGAAATCGACCCGTGACACCCCGGCTCCCCAGATCTATCTGACCTCATAACTTTCGGCGACGAATCTGTCCAACAACCGCACCCCGAAACCGGTTCCCCCCTTGGGCACCGTCGGAGAATCCTTCTTCGACCAGGTGACGCCGGCAATATCGAGATGCGCCCACGGCAGATCATTGACGAATCGCTGTAGGAATTGTGCCGCGGTTATGCTCCCCGCCTCGCGGTTGCCAATATTCTTGACGTCCGCGGCGTCCGTGTTGATCAGTTTGTCGTAATTGTTGTGGAGCGGGAGACGCCATACTTTCTCTCCCGTCTTGCTGCCGGCATTGCTTAGCCGCTCGGCAATCTCGTCGTTGTTCGACATCAGACCTGCGTGTTCGCTGCCAAGGGAAATGATGATGGCACCGGTCAAAGTCGCGAGATCGATCATGAGTCGGGGGTGAAAACGGTCCTGCGTGTACCATAGCGCATCGGCCAGAACGAGCCTGCCCTCGGCATCGGTGTTCAGAACTTCGATCGTCTGACCCGACATCGAGGCGACGATATCGCCCGGCCGCTGCGCCGACCCGGATGGCATGTTCTCGACCAAGCCGACGACCCCGATCGCGTTTACTTTAGCCTTCCTGCCGGCCAGCGCCTTCATCAAACCTATCACCACGCCGGCGCCGCCCATGTCCCATTTCATCTCCTCCATTCCGGCCGGCGGCTTCAACGATATGCCGCCAGTATCGAAGGTCACGCCTTTGCCGACGAACGCAATCGGCTTGCTTTTCTTAGATTTTGCAACGCCCTGCCACTGCATGACCACGAGCCGTGGCGGTCGCGCGCTGCCTTGGGCAACGCCAAGGAGCGCGTTCATGCCGAGCCGCCCCATTTGCTTTTCGTCGAGGACTTCTACCTTGACGCCGAGACCGGTCAATGTGCGGGCGGCCTTGGCCAAGGTTTCCGGATATATGACATTGGCGGGCTCCGAAACGAGGTCACGGGTCATGAAGACGCCGTCGGCGACCCTGTCCAGCGCGCCAAACGAGCGGCGAGCCTTTGACGCATTGCCGCAACCAATCGAAAGCGACTTCAGCGTCGGCTTGTTCTTCGGTTTTTCTTGGGTCCGATATTTATCGAACCGATAGGTGCGCAGGCGGGCGCCATAGGCGAATTGATCGGCCGCCACGAAATCATCAAGGAGTACCGTCGCCGTCGCCTCCCCCACACGATTGAGGAAGGTCACGACGGTTCCGCCGAGATCCTGTGCGGCTAGATCGTCAAGGGCCTTTTCCTCGCCGAGGCCGAGCAGCACGATGCGGCCGAGTTCGATGCCGCTTGGTGCCGCGAGTTCAAGTGTCTGACACTTTTTGCCCTCGAACCTGCTTGCCTTCATTGCCCGCGTCACCATGCCGGACACCTGTTTATCCAAACGCGCGGCGCTCGGCGCGAGCTTCCTTTTATCGAAAACACCGATTACGACCGCACCACGGGTCGGTAAATTCGGCTTCACAAAGCTTAATTTCATCCACGCCTCCCATTTGGCGGCGCCGTTGTCGGAGCGCCACGCCGCCAAGACTTATGACAGCCAGACCAAGCTTTCAAGCGACACGCCATGAAGATAACCTCGGCGACAAGTCTGATTTGACTTCAAGCCGCGCTACGTCTTGAATTCGGATCACGGCCGGTCGCACGCGAGGAGACAAATTGCGGATGGCAGATACAAGCGCCACGTATCGGAGCAGCCGCACTTTGCAGCGCTATATCTTCCGACAGGTTCTGGTCACATTCCTGATCGTCCAGGGGGCTATTATCGGCATGTCCTGGATTATCGGCTCGATGAACCACCTGCGTTGGGTCATCAATAACGGCATGCCATTTGCCGACTACATGTACTTCAACTTTCTTCTCATCCCCATCAACTTCAAGGGTTTGGTGACGCCGTCCGCGGTCATCGCGGTGATTTTCGTGTACAACCGCCTCAATTCGGAACGCGAGGCGGTTGCGATGAGTGCGGCCGGTCTGAGCCACCTTCGCCTAGCCATGCCGGGGCTGGTATTCGCGATGTTGTTGGCCGCCTTTATGGCGGTGCACCTCGCCTACATTTCGCCAATGAGTTACCGCGAGTTTCGCGCTATCAGCCACAAACTGGATAACGCCGGACTCGTCCTCAACCTCAAGGAAAAGGAATTTACCTCTGTCGCCCCCGATCTGGCGATCTACGTCGGAACCCGGCACAGCAACTCCGAATTCGAACGTGTCCTTGTATGGGAGACCAAGGACGCGGATGAGCCGTTGGCGGTCACCGCCGAGCAAGCCAAGCTAATATTCGATCACGAGAAGCCATTCTTCGCCATGTTCAACGGCACGCAGCAGGTTTACGATCGAGAGTCGCGGTCCATTTCCTTCACCGATTTCGAGCAATACACGCTGAACCTGGAGCAATACATTCAGGAATCGTGGGATCCCGCGGCCGAGTTGCGGGAGCTCTACCTGCCCCAATTATGGGCCCTGGCCCATGCCGATCCGCCGCGTCCCAAGTTTCGTAAATACGCATTTAGCCGCGTGGCCGCTGCGATCAAATTGATCGCCATCGTTGCTGCGGTTTTGGCGATCCTGCTGTCCGGCCCCTTCAATCGGCGCGGCCAAGCCTGGCGCATCGTCATCGCCGTTGCGACATTGTTCGCCGTCGAAGGGGTGGTCGCCGTTCTCGTTAACGCGACACTCGCCAGTTCGGTCGCCGGATTCGGAATGCTCGCCTTGTGTGCCGCGCTTATCGCCGGCGGGATTTGGTTCCTTTCGCGGCGCAGCCTTGGCCTCAACCTACCCTTCCGCCGTCGGCCGCCGCGCCGAGCGCCGGCATAGCACGGCCGATCCGATGCGCCTCTCGATCAGGCTTTCAACCTACGTGGCACGAAATTTTTTGATTTCATACTGCGGCGTGATAGCCGTCCTCACGGTTTTGAATTTTCTGAAATATCTAATCGACTATGGCCGCAAATCGACCGGCCGGGAGGATTTGACATTCGACATCGTCCTCGAGATGTCGGCGCTTCGAATCCCCCAGACCGTCGAGCTCATGACACCGATCGCCTTGCTGGCCGCCGGTATGATTGCGATGTGGCGACTCAGCCGGAACAATGAACTGGTCGCCATCCGGGCGGCCGGAATCTCGGTCTGGCAATTCCTCACTCCCGCATTGCTCGTCGCGATCGCGATTAGCGCTGTCGTCCTCGGCATCATCAATCCGTTGGGCGCGGACAGCTTGGCCCGACACAATGCGCTCTACACGAAGTACATCGATGCCAAGGATCGAGTGTTCAAGGTCTCGTCCGTCGGCCTCTGGTTTCGTGAAGTCGATTCGGCGGGCATCACCGTCATCCATGCCGATAGATTGGACAGTGGTGGCGACAGCGTCGCGATTGAAGCGGTTTCGGTCCTGTTGTTCGATTTCAATGATCGGCTTCGCCTGCGGATCGACGCCGATCGCGGCGAGCTTCACGATGGATATTGGCGACTGATCAATACCGTGTCCAAGGAGCCGGGAATTGGGCCCCAGTCGCATGAATTCATCGACCTCAAGACACGGCAGACGGTGACCCAAATCCAGGAAGGCATTACAGAGCCCGATTCCGTTCCATTCTGGAAACTGCCAGAGGTCATAGCTTTGACAGAAGCGGCCGGCTTCACAGCCGTTCGCTATCGTATACACTGGAATACGCTGCTGGCGTCGCCGGTCCTGTTTTGCGCGATGATGTTGATCGCGGCGACTTTTACATTGAGGATGCCGAGGCGCGGCGGCACGATGAAATTGATAATCGCCGGAATTATGGCGGGGTTTATCGTTGAACTTTTGAAGTACGTGATGGTAACGCTCGGTAACTTTGGCCAGGTTCCAGTTGTACTGGCGGCATGGACGCCCGCCGTCGCCGCGCTCATGTTCGGCGTAGCGGCATTGTTCCATGTTGAAGACGGTTGATGGTTCGGCGCGCTCTATTGTCCGCGTGCCTTGCCGCCCTGGTCTTGCTGGCCATATCGGCAGCGTCCTTTGCCGCCGGCAAGGATGAAGCCCTCATCAGCGCCGATTCGCTCACTTACGACGAATCACTCCAACTGGTCATTGCGCGCGGCAACGTCGAGATCGTTCGCGAAAACCGCATGCTGCTGGCCGACACGCTGACCTACAACGAGCGCGATGACATCGTAACCGCGTCCGGCAACGTTATGTTGATCGAGCCCGGCGGCAACGTTTATTTCGCCGATTTCATGAAGCTCGAGGACGGTATGAAAAAGGGCTTCATCGATGACCTAAGTGTGTTGTGGACGGACAACACGCGGATCGCGACGGAGCACGCGACATTCGTCGACGAAACCGAGAAGCGTTACACGCGGGTCATCATGTCGCCCTGCGATTTGTGCAAGGAGGATCCTACGCGCCCGCCGCTGTGGCAGTTAAAGGCCGACGAGGTGGTGCATGATGAAATCGCGCACGACGTCGTCTACCATGACGTAACCCTCGAAATGTGGGGCGTGCCGGTATTCTATACGCCCTATCTTTCGCAGGCGGATCAGACCGTCGACAAGCGGTCGGGCATACTTTTCCCGAGCTATGGCTACGATACCGAGCTCGGCTACACATTCCAGGTACCCTATTTCTGGAATGTGGCGCCCGATCTGGATTTTACTTTCTCCCCCATTATCACGACCAAAGAGCGGGTCAATCTGGTCACCGAATACCGCCAACGATTTACCGATGGCCTGATCGAGATTCTCGGCAGCGGCACCTATGTCGAACAGACCGACGACGACAACAACCCCGGCGATGGAAACGAACTCCGCGGCCACATCGAAGGTCACGGGCAGTTCGACATCAACAACACCTGGCGCTGGGGATTCGACCTCCACCGTTCGACCGACAAGACCTATCTGCGCCGCTACGGCTTCGATTCCCCGACCACGTTGGTCAGCGACGCCTATATCGAGGGCTTCAATCAACGCAGCTACGCGTCGGGCGAGACCTTCTTTTTCCAGGGCCAGAGGGACGAAGACGAGCCTGGCGATACGCCAATTGTCGTGCCCTTCATCCAGTTCAACCATGTCAGCCAACCGACCGACTACGGGGCGCGATGGGGAATCGACGCCAGTTTGCTCAATATCATTCGGACGGAAAGCGTCAATACGTTCCGCTTGGCGCTGGACGGGGAATGGGTGTTGCCGCATACCTTCGAGGACGGGCAGATTGTTACGGTCACCGCTTCGGTTTTGGGCGAGTACTACTTTGGCCAGGTCCTCGACGATGTGACGATGCCTTTCGGGCCGACAACGGACGTCAACAAAGGGCGGATCTATCCGCAGCTCATCGTCGACTGGCGTTATCCGTTCGGGCGCCGCTCGGGCACAACACAACAATTGATCGAACCGATCGTCGCCATTGTGGTCGCGCCACCGGATCCGAATTCGTCCGACCTCCCGAATGAGGACAGCCAAGATTTGAACTTCAGTGATGCGAATCTTTTCGAAGGCAACCGGTTCCCCGGAATCGACTTGCTCGATGGCGGCCAAAGGATCGTTTACGGATTGAAGGCTGGCGTCTATGGCGATAACGGCGGCTTCTCGTCCGTGTTTTTCGGGCAGAGTTATCGATTTTACGGCGATACGGTCTATCCGACGAATTCGGGACTCGACAGCGCGTTGTCCGACTTTGTCGGCCGGGTCCAAATTCAGCCGACCGACTGGGCCAATTTCGTCGCCCGGTTCCGCCTCGACAGCGGTGATTTCGCGGCCCGCGTTATCGAAATCGACTCCAGCTTCTACTTCGATCCGTTCGAGTTCGATATCGATTATACGTTCGTCGATGGCGTAACCAGTCCGACGCTGTCCTTCGATACTCGCGAAGATCTCAATTTCAGAACACGCGTACAGATTGACGAGAATTGGCGCGCATCCGCCTCCCACCGCCACGACCTGGCCAATGGCGAGCCGTTGAGTTCCCGCGTAGGTGCATTTTATTCGGATGAATGTTTCGACTTTGGTGCGGAATATGAACGCCGTTTCTTCGACGATTCCGCGTTTTCCGGCGACAATCGGTTCTTTTTCTCGCTGATTTACAAGCATTTGGGCGAAGTGAGAACGAGTATCTGACTTGATAACAACAATTGCGACGCCGCCCTGCCGATTGCTATATCTACTGGCGAATATGATTGTTTCCTTAACGAGGCAGCGCTGGATTCCGGGATGCGAACGATAGCCTCCATATTCGCGATCGTCTTGGCCTTGGCCATAGGCAACACCGCGCACGCCCAAAGCGTTCAGCGTATTGCAGCCGTCGTGAATGAGGATGCTATCTCGGTTTATGACTTGCTGGCACGGCTTCGCATGGTCGTATTGACGACCAATTTGCCCGACAACGCCCAAACGCGGAATTCGCTGGCCCCTCAAATCTTGCGGACGTTGATCGACGAACGCCTTCAACTCCAGGAAGCCGAACGGCTCAGCATCGGAGTCGACGACGAGGAAGTCGCGGCGTCGATCAAGAGGATGGAGTCGCAGCTTCAACTGCCCGAGGGCGGGGTCGCTGGTATTTTGCGGCAGGCCAATATTCCGATTTCGACACTGCGGGACCAGGTCAAGTCGCAGATCGCCTGGTCGAAAGTGGTCAGCACCCGCCTGCGGCCAACGGTTACGATCGGCGAGGATGAGATTCAAAATTACTTGGAAACCCTCAGGGCCAATTTGGGTAAACCCCAATTCCGTATCGGCGAGATTTTTCTGGCGGTCGACACTCCGGCCAACGACGTGGAGGTGCGGGACCGAGCACGTAAGTTAAGCCAGGAGATTCGTGAGGGAGCCCGGTTCCAGGCAATGGCGCGACAGTTCTCGGAGAGTTCGTCGGCCGCCGCCGGCGGCGACATCGGGTGGATCCGGTTGGACCAGCTCCAACCTGAAATCGCCGCGGTCGTGAAAACGATGGACGAACGACAGGTATCCGATCCGATTCGCACCAACGAAGGCTACAGCATCATCATCCTGGCCGGCCAGCGGAACGAGAAACTGCCGGAGCCGGTTGAGGTCGTTGCATTGCAGCAGATCAACCTGCCCTTCGGTGTCGGCGCTTCCAACGCTGAGATACAATCGCAGATCGAACTTGCGCGAACCGTGAGCGAGGTCGTCAGCGGTTGCGACGACCTCGAATCCGCGGGTCGTGAAATGGGCGCACGCGTCTCCCAGAGACTCGCCGATCTTGAGGTCGAGGACCTTACGCCGGCGATGCGCAAAGCCATCGCGGGGCTGCCGACGGGTCGAGCCAGTCCTCCAGTGACACAGGAGCAAGGCGTGAACGTTGTCATGGTCTGTGAACGCTCGCAAAAGAACGGCCTACCCAGCGACAGAGAAGTGACAAACCAACTGGCCACCGCCAAGCTCAATTTGCTGGCACGGCGCTACATGAGAGATCTCCGCAATACTGCGTTCGTCGACGTCCGCGTCTGATGGCTGGCCATGCGGACGGCTTGCTCGCCGTCACCATGGGCGAGCCGGCTGGGATTGGCGGCGAGCTCACAATGCTGGCCTGGCAATCCCGGATGCCAGATCAACCACCCTTCTTTGTCGTTGATGATCCGGCCCGGCTGGCAAGAATATGTCGGAACCTGGGATGGTCGATTCCGATCGAAGCGGTGACCGATGCCGGGCATGCGCGTGAGGTTTTTGACAACGCACTGCCGGTGGTGCCGATCACGGTTCCGGTCGCGGTAGAACCCGGTCGGCCGAATTCGAAGAACGCGGCGGCCGTGCTGGCCTCGATCGATCGATGCCTAACGCTGGTTCGTGAAGGGGCGGCCGACGCCCTGGTTACCAATCCAATTCACAAGCATGTCCTGATGGACGCCGGGTTCGAGCATCCGGGCCATACCGACTACTTGGCACAACGAGCGGGCAGCGCCGGCCGCGCGGTCATGATGCTGGTCTCGCCATCGCTGCGCGTGGTTCCGGTGACCGTCCATCTGCCCCTGGCCCAAGTTTCAGCGGCTCTAAGCGAAGATCTCATCGTTCGGCACTGCCAAGCAACCGAGGAGGCTTTGCGGCGAGATTTCGCCGTCGCCAATCCGAGGATCGCGGTGGCCGCGCTGAACCCCCACGGCGGCGAAGGCGGTGTCCTCGGCAAAGAAGAGATCGAGATAATCCAGCCGGCGGTCGAGCACGCGCGCACCATGCAAATCAATGTCATAGGGCCGACTCCAGCCGACAGTCTCTTCCACCCAATCGCTCGCGAACAGTTCGACGCGGCGATTTGCATGTACCATGACCAGGCGCTTATCCCGCTGAAAACGCTCGATTTTGATGCCGGAGTCAATGTCACCATCGGGCTTCCCTTCATCCGCACCTCGCCCGATCACGGTACGGCATTCGATATCGCCGGAACCGGGCGTGCCAATCCGCGTAGTATGATCGAAGCCCTGAAACTGGCCGCCGTGATCGCACAACGGCGGGCGCAATCGGCGAAGACGGCATAGTTGCAAGATGGTTAGCAGCGAAGAACCGCCGCCCCTTCGAGACGTTATCGCCAGGTACGGCCTTTCGGCACGCAAGGGGCTGGGACAACATTTCCTTCTCGATCAGAACCTAACGGCAAAGATAGCGCGCAGTGCCGGTGACCTGACCGGGGCAAATGTCATCGAGGTCGGTCCAGGTCCCGGCGGTCTAACGCGTGCGCTTCTTGAGAGCTCCGCCGCAACGGTCGTCGCCGTCGAACGCGATGCGCGATGTATCGACGCGCTCACCGAACTCGGTGCGCGCTATCCCGGGCGCCTCAAAGTCATTGAGGCGGACGCCCGTCGCGTCGACGTCTCGACATTGGCGCCGGCGCCACGCCACATCGTTGCCAACCTCCCGTATAATATATCGACCGTACTGCTCATTGCCTGGTTACGGCAAGCCGAGGCGTTCGCGTCGATGACCTTGATGTTTCAGCGCGAGGTCGCCGAACGGCTGGTCGCGTCGCCCCGTACCCACGCCTATGGCCGTCTCACAATTGCCGCCCAATGGCGCTGCCACGCCGATCTCCTGTTTGACCTGCCCCCCGCGGCCTTCGTACCGCCGCCGAAAGTCACGTCGACCGTGGTGCGCCTCGTTCCCCGCCCGACACCCCTCTGCGATGCCGATCCGACCTGCCTCGAACGCGTGGTGGCTGCGACGTTCGGACAACGTCGCAAGATGATCCGCTCGAGTCTTCGCTCCCTCGGCATCGATGCCAATCTGTTATGCGAGGCCGCCGCGATCGAGCCGACGGCACGCGCCGAGGCTCTCGACATTGTGGCCTACTGCGCCCTCGCCCGTGCATATCGGAAAATGATCACTGACCGCGGCGAAGGTTGTTGACGAAATCACCGAGACCAACAAGCCGTGCGCGACGGTGTCGTTCCGCCATGAGTATGGCTCGAACGCGGGCCACGCTGTCAGTAATGTCGCGGTTCACGACGATATAATCATACTCCGGATAGTGGCTCATTTCGTCCGCCGCTTTTGCCATCCGCGCGGCCACGACCTCACGACTATCCTGGGCACGCTCCGTCAATCGCTGTTCGAGGGCGCCGGTCGACGGCGGTAAAATAAAAACCGACACCAAATCCTCTCGCACCCGCTCCTTCAGTTGCTGGGTGCCTTGCCAATCAATATCGAAAAGCACGTCGCGCCCGGATTCGATGGCGGTCTCCACGGGTTCCCGCGGCGTCCCGTAATCGTGGCCGAAAACGTGCGCGTGTTCGAGCAAATCGGCACGTTCGACCATTGCCGCAAAATGCGCCTCGTCGACAAATATGTAATCGCGCCCTGGTTCCTCGCCGGGGCGGGGCGGCCGCGTCGTCGCCGAAATCGACAGAGTCAGATTGGCGTCGTGTTCAAGCAGGCGCCGTGAGATCGTCGTCTTGCCGGCGCCCGACGGCGACGACAGCACCAGCATCAAGCCGCGCCGGCGAATCTCGCTATCAGCCATGGCTCTGTAAGCTACTCAACGTTTTGCACCTGCTCCCGCATTTGGTCGATCACGGCCTTCAAATCCAATCCAATCGTCGTCAGGTCGATGTCGCTCGACTTCGCGCACAGCGTGTTGGCCTCGCGATTGAATTCCTGGCAGAGGAACTCAAGCCGGCGGCCAACCGGCTCATCTTTGGCAATGAGGTCGTTAGCCGCCATGATGTGTGCGTTGAGGCGGTCGAGCTCTTCGCGAATGTCCGCCTTGGCCGCCAATACCGCCGCCTCTTGAAGGAGCTTTTCCTCGGGCAGCGCGGGGACGGATTCGAGCAGTTGCTGTACCTGGGATGCCAATCGTGCGCGAAGCGCCTCCGGCTGCACAGCGGCCGTTGTCGACGCCGCCGCGACCAACTCGCCGACCCGGCCGAGTTGGCCAATCAGAACCTGCTGCAACCGCTCGCCTTCGGCATCGCGAACGGCGACGGCAACGGCGAGTGCCTCGTCCAGCGACGCCATCATCGCGGTGTCCCGTGTCTGGGTCGCCTGTTCGTCTTCCTCAGCATCGGAAAGCTCGATCAGGCCGCGCACCTGAAGCAAGTTCTCGATGGTTGGCTTTCGATCGGAAACCAGGTCTTTGAGCTCTGCCTGCAAGCTCAGTATCTGGTCGAGCAGGGCGTGATTTACCACCGGTCGTTGCGCCGACTGATTCTTGGTGACGAGCAGCGATATTGAGACATTGCCGCGGCGCAACACAGCAGCGCCACGTCGCCGAACCTCGGCATCCATGCGCTCGGCCCCGGCTGGCATACGGCAGCGTATATCGAGCCCCTTCCCGTTAACGGTCTTGATTTCCCAGGTCCACCGGGTGTCGGCCAAATGGCCATCGACGCGGGCATAACCGGTCATGCTGGATAATGGCACGAGCACCCCTTATTTTGTATTTCGGCCGCTATTGGCCGCAATATAGACTTGGTCCCATCCACCAACAAGGTGCATCCGGCCTTCATGCGCGATCCCCGAAGTGTCCTCATAACAGGGGCCAGCAGCGGCATCGGCCGCGCACTCGCAATGCGCTACTCCCAACCCGGCCGGTCTCTGGCTCTAAGCGGCCGTGACCAAAAACGACTGGACGAAACGGCGGCGCTATGTACGGAGCTGGGCACGACGGTCCGGCGTACGATCGTCGACGTGACCGATGCGGACGCCATGCGGTCGTGGATCGCTCAAAGCGATGAATTGGCGCCTCTGGATCTGGTAATCGCCAATGCCGGAGTGTCGGCCGGTACCGGCGCGGGCGGGGAGGACGCTGACCAGGCCCGGCATATCTTTCGCACCAACCTCGATGGCGTGGTCAATACGATTCACCCGGCAATCGACTGCATGAAACCGCGCGACCGCGGACAGATCGCGATCATCAGCTCACTCGCCGCCTATCGCGGGTTTCCCGGAGCCCCCGCATATTGCGCCAGTAAAGCGGCGGTACGAACTTACGGGCAAGCGCTGCGCGGCGCCCTCCATCGCCACGGCATCGGCGTAACGGTGGTCTGCCCCGGTTTCGTGAGAAGCGCGATGACCGACACCAACGATTACGCCATGCCGCTGATGATGGAAGCGGCCCGGGCGGCAGATATCATCGTCCGCGGCATCGAGAAAAACCGCGCCAATGTCGCTTTCCCTTGGCTGCTTCACGGCGCTGTCTGGCTTTTCGCCGCCTTGCCGGCGGCCTGGACCGATCCGTTGTTCCGGCGGCTTCCCGAAAAAAGTTAGGTCTCAGCAAAAGGCCTCTGCCTCACTCTTTCGCTATTGCGATTTCTGGCGCTGCAGCCGACGCCATTTCGCGACATTGCGGTTGTGCTCCGCCAGAGTCTTGGCAAAGACATGGCCGCCAGTGCCGTCGGCGACGAAATAGAGTTCCTTGGTGTCGGCGGGGCTGAGGACCGCGGCGATCGCATCGCGGCTCGGGATGGCGATGGGGCCTGGCGGCAGTCCGTCGATGAGGTATGTGTTATAAGGATTCGGCGTCTCCAGGTCTTTCGTCATCAACGGCCGGTCGATCGCGCCGGTTCCGTTCGAAAGGCCATAGACGACCGTGGGATCGGCCTGCAGCCGCATCCCGTTCTTGAGCCGGTTGTTGAACACCGCCGCGATCCTCGGGCGTTCTTCGGCGATTGCCGATTCCTTCTCGACGATCGATGCCAGGATGACCGCTTGTTGGCGATCGGCGACGGCGATTCCGCCATCGCGGTCCGGCCACAGTTCGTCCAGCGCCTTATTCATATCCGCGACCATCCGCGCAACCAGCGCCTGCCGGCTGTCGCCACGATCGAAATAATAGGTCTCCGGCAGCATCCACCCTTCATCAGGAACTTCGGTGATTTCGCCGTCCAGCGTATCGGCGGCCATGATCTCTTCGAGTGCCTGCTTGACGGTAATCCCCTCGACGATGGTGATGCGGTGTTGCACCGTCTTGCCGTCTAGCAGGAGATCCATGACCCCATTCGGACTAATCCCCGCCGGGACCTCAAATTCCCCGGCCCGCAGTCCGCGTCCGACGTCGGCGACGCGAACACCGGCAATGAACAGCCAGGGATATTCGACTATCCCCTCCTCCGCCAACAGCGAAGCGATGCCGGTGAGACCGATTCCCTTCGGGATCGTTATGATTTTCGGTTCGGCCAACGGGCCCGGTTGCGTGAAGACGTAGTAGCCCCATCCCATGACGCCGCCCGCGACAACTACGAGGGTAAAGATTCCGGCGAGAAGTCGGCCCATCTGCGCTAGGGCGCCGGACCGAATATCAGTGATGCGTTGGTTCCGCCAAAGCCGAAGGAGTTCGAAAGGGCATACCGAATCAGCCTTTCCTTGGCGGTAAAGGGCACGAGATCGATGTCGCAACCTTCGGATGGATTATCCAGGTTGAGCGTTGGCGGCGCGACCTGATCCTGCAAGGCCTTGATCGAGAAAATCGATTCGACGCTACCCGCAGCGCCGAGCAGATGGCCGATCGCCGATTTGGTCGACGACATGCTGAGTTTGTAGGCGTGGTCGCCGAACAAACGCTTGACCGCTCCCAACTCAATCTCATCGCCCAGCGGTGTCGATGTGCCGTGAGCGTTGATGTAGTCGATATCGTCCACGTTGAGTTGGGCGTTGCGTAGCGCCGCCTCCATAGCGCGATACCCGCCGCTGCCGTCTTCCGCCGGCGCCGTCACATGAAACGCATCGCCGGAAAGGCCATAGCCGAGAATCTCGGCATGGATCGTGGCGCCGCGCTTCTTGGCATGGTCCAGGTCCTCGAGAACAACGACCCCGGCTCCCTCTGACATGACGAAGCCGTCGCGATCTCGGTCCCAGGGCCGGGAGGCGGCCGGCGGATTATCGTTGAAGTCGGTCGACAGAGCCCGCGCCTGATGAAATCCGGCGATGCCCAGCCGGCAGACCGATGCCTCCGCCCCACCGGCAACCATGACATCGGCGTCGCCATAGCGGATCAACCGCGACGCATCGCCGATCGCGTGCGCTCCGGTCGAGCACGCCGTGACCACGGAATGATTGGGGCCGCGGAAGCCGAATCGGATCGATACGTAGCCTGAGACAAGATTTATCAGGGAAGCGGGAATGAAGAAGGGACTGACACCGCGCACGCCCTTCTCATGAAAGGCCAGCGCCGATTTCTCGATCCACTTGAGGCCGCCGATGCCAGATCCGATCAGGACACCGGTTCGGTTCTGCGATTCCTCATCCTCGGGTTCCCAGCCCGAATCCTTGACCGCCTGGATGGCCGCCGCCATGCCGTAAATTATGAAATCATCAGACCGGCGCCGGTCACGAACCGACATCCATTCATCAGGATTGAACTCGCCCGGGCCGTCACCGAACGTGAAGGTTCCGGCGATTTTGATCGGCAGGTCGGACACATCAAAAGATTCGATGGTTCGAATGCCAGATTCGGAATTGGTGAGCTTTTTCCAGGTGGTCTCCGCATCACAGGCGAGCGGCGAAACCATTCCTATGCCGGTTATGACGACACGTCGCATATTTGTGCTCGGCTCCGTACTACGGCAGCCAATGGGGCGCCGGACCGGCCGCTTCTCCGATCAGGCGTGTTGTTCGATGAAATCGATGGCGTCTTTGACCGTCACGATCTTTTCCGCCGCGTCATCGGGGATCTCGCAACCAAATTCCTCTTCGAAATGCATAACAAGCTCAACGGTATCGAGACTGTCCGCCCCTAAATCGTCGATAAAGCTGGCATCGTCCGTTACCTTGGTCTCCTCGACGCCAAGATGCTCGACTACGATTTTCTTAACCCGATCACCAATGTCACTCATATCTTACAACCCTCAAGAATTATTGGGCAATGATAGGGAGATAGGGCCGACGGGGCCTATGCGCGAGCCTTTCCGGACCTAAGAATCGCCGTTTCCTAACACACTTTGTTGACGATGACCAGCATATGCCCGTATTGAAAATCCGCCCTCAAATCATCGCCATTCCGCCGTTTACATGGATCGTTTGGCCGGTCACGTAGGCAGCCTCATCGCTCGCCAAATAGACCACCGAATAGGCGATATCGTCGGGGTCGCCGAGGCGTCCGACCGGGACGCGCTCGAGCAATTTTTCCTTTTGGGCGTCAGGCAGGACATCGGTCATCGCGGTTTCGATGAAGCCGGGGGCGACGCAGTTGACGGTCACACTGCGCGAGGCGATTTCCGCCGCCATCGACTTCGACATCGCAATCATGCCGCCCTTTGAAGCCGCGTAATTGGCCTGCCCCGGATTTCCGGTTACGCCAACGACGGAGGTAATATTGATGATACGGCCCCAGCGGCGACGCATCATGGAACGGATCGCCGCCCGCGACAGCCGAAACGCCGCCGTCAAATTCACGTCCAAAACGGTTTGCCAGTCCTCGTCCTTGAGCATCATCGAGAGGTTGTCGCGGGTAAGGCCGGCATTGTTGACCAATATGTCGACCCGCTCCATGGCGTCCTCGGCCCGCTTTATCAGCCCGAGGACTTGTTCCACGTCGCCGAGATCGCAAGGAATGACATGAACCCGCTCGCCAAGCTCACCGGCTATGGCATCGAGTCGCTCGGTCCGCGTGCCGGAGATGGCGACGGTCGCGCCTCTGTCGTGAAGACGGCGTGCAACCGCACCGCCGATACCGCCGGTCGCGCCTGTGACGAGCGCGCATTTCCCGGTCAGATCAAACATCGGCATCTCCTAGATCGAATTAAGGAAGCTTTCGATATCCTGGGCATCCTGGACCGCGACCGCGCTGAGGTCGCGGTCAATGCGCTTGGCCATTCCGGTCAGGATCCGGCCGGCACCGAGCTCGACCTGGGAATCCACGCCCTGATCGCGCATGTAGAGTACCGATTCCCGCCAGCGCACCCGTTCCGTGACCTGTTCCACCAGCAGGTCGCAAATTGTATCCGGATCCTCGACCACCGACGCCGTGACATTGGCCACCAAAGGTGTCGCCGGAGGCTCGATCGCCGCCCGCCAAAGCGCTTCGCGCATGACATCCGCCGCGGGCTGCATGAGGGCACAGTGGAAGGGCGCGCTTACCGGCAGCATGATGCTTCGTTTCGCACCCTGTTCCGACGCCATGGCAACCGCCCGTTCGACAGCGCCGCGGCTGCCGCTGACCACCACCTGTCCCGGCGCATTGTCGTTGGCGGCGGCGCAGACCTCATCGCCCGCCGCCGCTTGGGCGATCGCGACGACGGCGTCGAGTTCGAGTCCGAGTATCGCCGCCATGGCTCCGTCGCCGACCGGCACCGCATCCTGCATGGCGCGGCCTCGTGTCTTGAGCAGGCGCGCGGTCTCGGCAACCGAGACAGCTCCAACCGCGCAAAGCGCCGAATACTCGCCCAACGAGTGGCCGGCGACAAAGGCGGCGACACTCGGCAGGTCGACGCCGCCTTCCGACTGAAGAACCCTGACGACGGCCAAACTGGCCGCCATTATCGCGGGCTGTGCGTTCTCGGTCAGTGTCAGATCGGATTCGGGACCCTCGAACATGATCCGTGAGAGATGCTGATCCAAGGCATCATCGACCTCCTCGAGCAATTGCCGCGCCGCCGGAAAGGCCGCCGCTAAGTCCTGTCCCATGCCAACCGCCTGGGAAGCCTGGCCCGGAAAAACGAAAGCTCGTGTCATATTCTGCAATTTCCCCTGTGATTGGCATCTAGTGAAGGGGCCGGGCCAAGCGCTGTCAAGCGCACTTGCACGGCATCGGCAAATGTGTATATTTCGCCGCCTCATAACTCCTTGCCGACAATAGTCGGCTAGCGCCGGGTGGCTGATCTGTAAAGGGAGCAGCGCCGGGGCATGAACAGCCATGAGGAGCAAACGATGGCGTTTTACGAAAGCGTGTTTATTGCGCGCCAGGACATATCGGCGACCCAGGCCGATGCACTGGCCGACAAATACGGCGAGATCATACAAACCGGCGGCGGCACCGTCGCCAAGCGTGAAAACTGGGGTTTGCGCACGCTTGCCTATCGAATTCGAAAGAATCGGAAGGGGCACTACATATTGATGAATATCGATGCCCCCGCCGAGGCGGTCCTGGAGATGGAACGCAATATGCGCATCGATGAAGATGTCATCCGCTATTTGACGATCCGCGTCGACGAATTGGACGAGGGTCCGTCGCCGGTCATGCGGAACCGCGGCGGGCGCGATCGCGATGACCGTGGACCGCGGGGACGCGACAGCCGTGACAGCCGTGACAGCCGTGATGATAGCGATCGCCAAAAGAATCGCGCCAGCGACACCGCTGACGGCGGCGATACCAAAAGCGAAGGGGCCAAGGAATGAGCAACGGGACATCCAGACCATCCCGCCGGCCGTTCTTCCGGCGTCGCAAATCCTGCCCGTTCTCCGGCCCCAACGCGCCGAAGATCGACCACAAGGACGTCAAATTGCTGCAACGATTCATATCGGAGCGCGGAAAGATCGTGCCGAGCCGCATAACCGCCGTATCGGCCAAACGTCAACGCGAGCTCGCCCGCGCGATAAAGCGCGCGCGCTACCTGGCGCTGCTCCCCTATGTCGTCAAGTAGCGTCGGCGCACCGCGCGAGGAGACCCGCCCATGGAAGTGATACTGCTGGAACGAATAGAGAGGCTTGGACAGATGGGGGACGTGGTCAACGTCAGACCCGGTTTTGCCCGAAATTTCCTGTTGCCACAAAAAAAGGCGCTCCGTGCGACCCAGGCCAATCGCGAGTACTTTGAAACGCAACGGGTGGAGCTCGAAGCGGCGAACCTGGAACGACGCCAAGAAGCCGAGGATATCGCCGGGCGTATGGAGGGCTTGACCTTGGTAGTCATCCGTCAGGCCGGTGAGAGCGGCCAGCTTTACGGTTCGGTTTCCGCGCGCGACGTTGCCGAGGCGACCACCGCTGCCGGTTTTCATGTGGATCGAAGCCAGGTCCAGATGGCACACGCGATCAAGACACTTGGCATCCACGAGGAGCACATCGCGCTTCACCCCGAAGTCATCGTCGATGTCTCTCTGAACGTGGCTCAGTCGAACGAGGAAGCCGAAGCCCAGAAAGCACGCGGCGGGTCGCTGGCCCAGATTGCCGAGCGCGAGGCGGCGGAGAGTGCGGCCCGGGCGAACCGCGCACGCGCGGCCGAAGCGGCCAAAGAAGAAGCAGCGGAAAAAGCCGCCGAAGCCGCCGAAGAGGCCGATATCGAGTCTGCCGGCGAATCCGAAGCCGATGGCGGAGACGAGGCCGAGGGAGCAGAGAACGCCGAAGTGTAAGGGGACGTCGAGTTTGTCCTTTCGCTAGGGCGGTGTGATTTGCTATAGATTTAGAGATGGGCACGGGTCGGGTCACGTAATCGCGCCTTTGGTGCCCAGGACCACGTCGGATTCACAGTCGGAACGAAGCCATGCTGGCGTCGCACCTTCTGAAACACTTGGTCAAAATCGGCAATCTTCGCGTGATAGATGCCGATGGCGCAGTCCATGAATTCAAGGGCGACGAAGGGCGGACGTGCGCAATTCGGCTTCACGACCGAGCGCTCCATCGCAAGTTGTTTTTCCGGCCCGAGCTCTATATCGGCGAAGCCTATATGGATGGTTCGCTGACAATCGAGGAAGGATCGCTTTACGACTTCCTCGATTTGTGCGGCGTCAATATGGCGAATCTCGAGACTCATCCGAGTTACCGCCTTTCACAGCCGGTTAACCGAGTCCTGCGCCGAATTCATCAGTTCAACCCGATCGGACAGGCGCGCAAGCATGTCGCCCACCACTACGATTTGTCCGACACCCTTTACGATTTGTTCCTCGACAAGGACCGGCACTATTCGTGCGCCTATTTCCGCAGCGGTAACGATGATCTCGAGGCCGCCCAGGCCAACAAAATGAAACATATTGCGGCCAAGCTGCTGTTACGGCCGGGCCAGAATATTCTCGATATCGGGTCGGGTTGGGGTGGCATGGGCCTCTACCTGGCGCGCGCGTCCGAGGATTCGACCGTTACCGGAATTACGCTTTCTACCGAGCAACACGCGGTATCCAATAAGCGCGCCAAGGATTTGGGTCTTGACGGCCGGGTACAGTTCGAACTTCGCGATTACAGGAACCAGTCCGGAACCTTCGATCGGATCGTTTCGGTCGGCATGTTCGAGCATGTCGGAGCCAGCTATTACACCCAATTCTTCCGCAAGGTGAAGGGCCTGCTCGCAGAAGACGGGGTGGTCCTGCTTCATTCCATCGGCCGTATGGAGCCGCCGGGATCGACCAATCCATGGATCCGCAAATATGTCTTCCCGGGCGGATACACGCCGGCACTTTCGGAAGTCATGCGGGCGGTCGAGAAAGTTGGGCTGTGGATCACGGATATCGAGATCCTACGCCTGCACTATGCCGATACCTTGCGCGAATGGCGGCGCCGATTCGCCAACAACCGCGATAAGGTTATCGACCTGTACGATGAGCGATTTTGCCGAATGTGGGAATTCTACCTGACAGGGTCCGAGATTTCGTTCCGCCACATGAACCAGATGGTTTTCCAGATGCAGCTCGCCAAACGACAGGACGTTGTGCCGTTGACGCGGGACTACATCACCGACTGGGAACGAACGCAGTCCGAGGTATCGGTGGCGGCGGAATAGCAAGAGTTTTTTGTACCGCGCTTATCCACATCCGGCAGTCGCGCCGCGACAACCGATTGCTGGCCTCCGACCCGCTGTGGACAGGCCCGGTCAGATTCCTGTGGGTAGTTGCAATTGACTCTTCTGCAGAAGGGTGCGACGAGTCATTGTCCGATCCATGGAGAACTCGACTACCGAAACCAACATCACCGCCCTGCCCGGCAGCGAAACACGGGCCGCGAGCTATCGCACGCCGCCCCACAATTTCGAAGCCGAAATGGCGCTGTTGGGCGCGATTTTGGCCAACAACCGGTCCTATGAGCGGGTTTCCGAGTTCCTCCGTCCGGAGCATTTTGCCGACGACCGCCATGCGCGCATATACGAGGTCGCGGGCCGCCTGATTGACCGCGGACAAATCGCCGACCCGATTACCCTCAATGCCTTCTTCGATCAGGATACCTCCCTCGACGACATTGGCGGGGCCCAATATATCGCGCGATTGGCAACGTCCGCGGTCAGCATCATCAATGCGACCGACTACGCCCATACGATTCATGACCTGCATCTGCGCCGCGAGCTGATACAGCTCGGCGACGAAGTCGTGAACGGCGCCTATTCGGACGACGTCGATCTTCTCGCCATCTCGCAGATCGAGATCGCCGAGCAAAAACTCTACGATCTCGCCACCAAGGGCCATTACGAAGGCGGATTCCAGCCCTTCAAATCGTCCCTGACCGAAGCCGTCGACATGATGCAGGCGGCCTATCGTCGCGAAGGTCATGTCGTCGGCGTTTCGACGGGGCTGGCCGATCTCGACAAGAAACTCGGCGGGCTCCACCCATCCGATCTCGTTATCCTCGCCGGCCGGCCGTCGATGGGAAAGACGTCCTTGGCGACCAATATCGCCTTCAATGCCGCCCGCGATTTCCGCGAGGAAGAGGACGAGGATGGCAAGGTCCGCGTGGTCGACGGCGCGCTGGTTGGCTTCTTCTCCCTGGAAATGTCCGCCGAACAGCTGGCAACCCGGATTCTATCCGAGCGGTCTGGCGTCTCATCGGAGAAGATCCGCCGCGGGGAAATAGGCACCGAGGATTTCGACAAGGTCGTGCTCGCCAGCCAGGAACTCGAAACGATGCCTTTGTTCATCGACGACACACCGGCCTTGTCGGTGTCGGCGCTACGGACCCGCGCACGACGGCTCAAGCGTCGGCGCGGCCTCGGTCTGATCGTCGTCGACTATCTGCAATTGCTGAGACCCACCGCCGGAACGCGGCCGGAGAACCGGGTCCAGGAAATTTCCGATATCACGCGGGGCCTCAAAACGCTGGCCAAGGAGCTCAATGTTCCGGTCCTCGCGTTGTCCCAACTGTCCCGTGCCGTCGAACAGCGGGAAGACAAGCGGCCGCACCTTGCCGATCTTCGCGAATCGGGATCGATCGAACAGGATGCGGACGTCGTTATGTTCGTCTATCGCGAAGAGTATTATGAGCAGCAGCGCGAGCCGGATCCCGGCACCGACGCCCATTTCAAATGGCAGGAGAAGATGGCGCGAGTTCACAACATCGCCGAAATCATCATCGGCAAGCAACGCCACGGGCCGATCGGCACCGCCAAGCTGTATTTCCACAAGAACATCACCAAATTCGAAAACTTGGTTGAGGACGATCGGCTGCCGGATGACGGTCTCTAGGTCGAGGACGGGCTTTCGCGACAGCGCCGTTCTGACCATCGACCTCGACGCTATCGCCGCCAATTATCACACCCTGCGCAGCCGCCTAGCGGGCGGCATCTGCGCGGCGGTGGTTAAAGCGGACGCCTATGGCCTCGGCGCCGCGCGAATCGCGCCAGTCCTGCAGAACGCGGGCTGCCGTCACTTCTTCGTGGCGCTGCTGGACGAAGCCGTGGCACTGCGCGCGTTCTTGCCGCAGGCAGATATCTATGTCCTCAATGGCCTCTTGCCGGGCAGCGAGGCGACTTTTCACCGCCATCGGCTGGTGCCGGTGCTTAACGACCTCAGCCAGATCACGCGATGGCAGACCTATAGCCGGGAGCATGGGCCGCTGGGGGCTGCGATCCACATCGACACCGGCATGAACCGACTGGGTTTGTGTCCAGTGCAGACCGATCATTTGATCGCCGAGCCCGAACGCCTTGATGGTATCGATCTCCTCTACATCGTCAGCCATCTGGTCCGGGCGGAGGAAAACGACCATCCATTGAACCGGACGCAACTCGACACCCTGTCGACCGCGCTTGGGCGCCTACCCTCGGTGCCCGTCAGTTTCGCCAATTCTTCCGGCATGTTTCTCGCCTCGTCCTTCCACTTCGACCTCGCCCGTCCGGGGGCCGCCCTATATGGGGTCAATCCAACGCCGACGGCCGAGAATCCGATGCGCAACGCGGTCCGCCTCGAGGCGCCGATACTGCAGGTTCGTGACGTTGACAGCCCCATGACCGTTGGTTATGGTGCCACGCACAAGATCTCCAAAAGGGGAAAACTAGCAACAATTTCAGTTGGTTATGCGGATGGTTACCTGCGGTCTTTAAGCAGTCGGGGAACCTGCGTGGTCAACGGCGTGCGGGCGCCGGTCGTCGGCCGGGTGTCAATGGATCTGATCACCGTGGATGTCTCGAACGTTCAGTCACAAAGCATCAAAGCGGGGGACAAGGTTGAGGTGCTGGGGCCGGGTCACGACATTAACGATCTCGCGAACGAGGCCGGTACGATCGGGTATGAGATATTGACGTCATTGGGCCGGCGCTATCGACGCCGTTATGTCGGCGGCTGATCCATAATGCCGGTCCTGCAACCGATCGGTCACGCCGTACTGGTCTTTCTCGCGGCCATGGGGCGTATTTCCAATTTTGGCGCCCGCAGCGCCTTTCACTGCTTTCAGCCCCCGTTCTTCCCGCGCCTGATCGGTCAGCAGATGGTCGACATCGGCTTCTATTCTCTGCCCGTGGTTGGCCTTACGGCAATTTTCACTGGCATGGTGCTCGCGCTCCAGAGCTATACCGGATTTGCGCGCTTCAACGCCGAATCGGCGATCGCGACCGTGGTCGTGCTGTCGATGACCCGCGAGCTCGGACCGGTCCTGGCCGGGCTCATGGTCGCCGGTCGCATCGGCGCCGCGATCGCTGCCGAGATCGGCACAATGCGGGTCACCGAGCAGATCGACGCGCTGGCCACGCTCTCGACCAACCCGTTCAAATATCTCGTCGCGCCCCGGATTATCGCAGCCACCTTGATGCTGCCGGTGTTGGTCCTGATCGCCGACATCATTGGCGTGCTCGGCGGCTACCTGATCGGCGTTTACCAGCTTGATTTTAATGCCGCCAGCTATATCCGCCTGACCTGGGAATTTCTCGAGCCGATCGATGTCATCTCCGGCCTCACCAAGGCCGCAATCTTCGGATTTCTAATCGCGCTTATGGGCTGCTATCACGGCTATCATTCCGCCGGCGGCGCTCAAGGCGTCGGCCAGGCCACGACCAACGCCGTGGTCTCGGCTTCGATTCTCATTCTGGCGTTCAACTATCTGACAACCGCAATATTCTTCGGCATATGAGCGAGCCAACTCCCAAAATTTCAATTCGCGGATTGCACAAGTCGTTCGGGTCCAAACACGTTCTGCAAGGGCTCGACCTCGATGTCGCGACAGGCGAATCGGTGGTTGTGATCGGCGGCTCCGGCACTGGAAAGTCGGTGCTGCTGAAATGCATCCTCGGGCTCCTCGATCCCGAGGCCGGAAGCATCAAGGTGGATGGGGAAGAGGTCGTCGGCATGCGATCGCGGGACCACGACCGGGTCCGCGCCAAATTCGGCATGCTGTTTCAGGGTGCGGCGTTGTTCGATTCGCTGCCGGTTTGGGAAAACGTCGCGTTCGGTCTGATTCAAGGCCGAAGAATGGCTCGACCCGAAGCCAAATCCATCGCGCTCGAAAAATTGGCCTCCGTGGGATTGAACGCCGAAGTCGCCGAACTCGGCCCGGCCGAGTTGTCCGGCGGGATGAAAAAGCGCGTCGGTCTGGCCCGCGCCATTGCGGCCGACCCGGATATTATCTTTTTCGATGAACCGACCACCGGCCTCGACCCGATCATGGGCGATATCATCAACGACCTCATCGTCGAATGTTCGAAACAGCTCGGCGCCACGACCCTGTCGATCACCCACGACATGGCCAGCGCACGCAAGATCGCGGACCGTATCGCGATGCTCAATGACGGTCGGATCATCTGGAACGGACCTGTCAGCTCGATTGACGGATCCGGTAACGAATTCGTCGACCAATTCATTCACGGTCGCGCCGAAGGCCCGATCAAGATGTCGTTGCGCGGGTAGCCGCGATGTTACCATCCGGTCGAAGCCGATAGCGATGGCACGGCAGGTATCCCGCTTCGTTTGTCAGGAATGCGGCGCCTCCTATCGCAAATGGCAGGGTCGCTGCGATGAATGCGGCGAGTGGAATACAATCGTTGAAGAAACGGGTCGAGAGGTTGCGCCGCGCGGCGTCGGCGCGGCCAAGGGTCACCCGGTTCCCTTAACCACCCTGGATGGAGCGCCGGCCGAGGCCGACCGCCGCCACACCGGGATCGACGAGTTCGACCGGGTTTGCGGTGGCGGATTGGTAGCCGGGACGGCCGTCTTGGTCAGCGGCGACCCGGGGATCGGCAAATCGACGCTCTTGCTTCAGGTTCTCAGCGCCCTGTCGTCGACCGGCACCTGTATCTATTTTTCGGGAGAGGAAGCGGTCGATCAGATCCGCCTTCGGGCAAACCGGCTCGGTCTGGCCGATGCACCGGTCCAACTCGCTACCGCAACCAATATCCGGGATATCCTTACCACGCTCGAAATCGGCGCCGTCCCAATTGCGGTGGTCATCGATTCGATCCAAACCATGTATATCGACACCCTGGACTCGGCACCGGGGACCGTCGCGCAGGTGCGGACCTCGGCTCACGAACTGGTCCGGCTCGCCAAACGAATCGGCACCACCGTTTTTCTCGTCGGCCACGTGACCAAGGAGGGCATGATCGCCGGGCCGAGGGTGCTCGAACACATGGTCGACGCGGTGCTTCAATTCGAGGGAGAGCGCAGCCATCAATTTCGCCTGCTGCGCGCCATCAAGAACCGATTTGGCCCCACCGACGAAATCGGCGTGTTTGAAATGACCGACGGCGGACTGTCCGAAGTTGCCAATCCGTCGGCTTTGTTTCTTGCCGAACGCGAAGAGAATGTCAGTGGCGCCGCCGTGTTCGCCGCCATGGAAGGTACTCGCCCGGTCCTGGTCGAAATCCAGGCGCTGGTTGCACCGACCGCATTTGCAACGCCCCGTCGCGCGGTCGTTGGCTGGGACGGCGGCCGCCTCGCGATGGTCTTGGCGGTCCTGGAGACCCGTTGCGGGCTTGGCTTCGCATCCCGCGACGTCTATCTCAACGTCGCCGGGGGGATGCGCATTTCGGAGCCTGCGGCCGATTTGGCGGTCGCGGCGGCGTTGATTTCGGCGATATTCGATGTATCTGTCCCGACCTCCAGTGTCGTATTTGGCGAAATTGGCCTCGGCGGCGAGGTGCGTCGTGTCGGCCACGCCGAGGCGCGCCTGCGCGAAGCGGCAAAGCTCGGATTTGAGGCAGCGATCCTGCCGATGGCCAAAACGGCTAGCAAGACGAACCCCGATTTCGGCCTCTCAAAAACCGAAATTTCCCGCCTGCAAGAACTGGTCGAATTGCTGCGACCGGACTAGGATGTGCGCGTAATGGAGAATTGGCCCGTCAACCCCACGGATCTGGGCGTCGTCACGATAATCCTCATTTCAGGGTTGCTGGCCCTTGTGCGGGGATTTGTGAAGGAAATGCTGTCGGTCGGCGCATGGGTCGGCGCGGCCATCGCCGCCCTATACGCCTTCCCCTACGTTCAGCCCTATGCGCGGGATTTGATCTCGATCCCCTTCGCCGCCGACGCCAGCGCCGCGATTTCGGTGTTCCTCGTAACGCTGATCATACTATCCGCATTGACCCACTGGATCGCCAGACATGTGCGGCAAAGCCACTTCAGCCGTGTCGATCGCCTACTCGGCCTGGTTTTCGGGGTCGTCCGCGGCGCGGTGGTCATATGCCTGTTGTGGCTGCTGGTCGATTGGGCGGTTGAGCCCGCCAAGCAGCCGAAATGGATCACCGAGGCACGAAGCCTGCCCTTGATCCAGCAGGGCGGAATGATGTTGGCGCAACTTGTTCCCGAAGACGTCCGGGCGCGTGGGGCGGCGGCCATTGGCGACGCCGAGGACGCGGCGCGCGACGCGGTGAAATCCGAGGCCGGCCGGCGCCTCGAAGCCGGCTCTGGGTCCGACGAGGAACCGTCCGGATACGGAAACGAACAGCGCGACGACATGAACGAGCTTATCGAAAGCAACCAATAGCGAAGCACCGAAGCGGTGATTCTGACCATGCTTCCCTTTGACGATGACAAACTTCACGAGGAATGCGGCGTTTTTGGCATCTTTGGCCACGACGACTCGGCCGCGTTGACCGCGTTGGGGCTCCACGCGCTCCAGCATCGCGGCCAAGAGGCGGCCGGGATCGTCACGTTCGACGGCGAACACTTTCATACTCATCGGGCCCTGGGCCTGGTCGGCGACAGTTTCAGTTCGGAAGACGTCATCGAGAGGCTCCCTGGTGATTCCGCTGTCGGCCACAACCGCTATTCGACAGCGGGCGACACGGTATTGCGAAATGTCCAGCCGTTGTTCGCCGATTTCGAGTTCGGTGGGCTCGCCGTCGCACACAACGGCAACTTGACGAACGCCGTCGCATTGCGCACCGACCTGGTCAAGCGTGGCCATCTGTTCCAGTCGACCAGCGACACTGAGGTCATCATCCATCTCATAGCCACCAGCACCCGATCGAATTTGGTTAGCCGGTTTCAGGATGCGATGGCACAGATCGAAGGCGCCTACTCATTGGTTGCGCTCAGCCGCAAGAAGCTGATTGGAGTCCGCGACCCGCTCGGTGTCCGGCCGCTTGTGCTGGGGCAACTCGACAAGAGCTATATCCTGACCTCCGAAACCTGCGCGCTGGATATCATTGGTGCCACGTTCGTTCGCGACATCGAGCCCGGTGAAATCATTGTTCTCGATGCTGAAGGAGTCCATAGCTTCCATATGCCGGGGCACCAACCGCCGCGCTTCTGTATCTTTGAGTACGTCTATTTTGCCCGGCCCGACAGCTATTCCGAAGGGCTCAGCGTTTACGACGCGCGCAAACAGATTGGCGCCGAGCTCGCCCGCGAGGCGCCGGCGGACGCCGATCTCGTCGTGCCGGTACCGGATTCGGGAGTGCCGTCGGCGATCGGTTATGCCGCCGAGGCGGGCATCCCGTTCGAGCTCGGGATCATCCGCAATCACTATGTCGGCCGCACCTTTATCGAGCCGAGCGATCAGATTCGCCACCTGGGTGTCCGGCTCAAGCACAACACCAACGCGGCGATGCTCGCCGGAAAGCGGGTGATTCTCGTCGATGACAGCATCGTGAGGGGGACGACATCGCGAAAAATCGTCGAGATGGTGCGGCAGGCCGGTGCGGCTGAGGTTCATATGCGAATTTCGAGCCCGCCGACGACCAATTCCTGCTTTTATGGCATCGACACGCCGTCGCGCCAGGAGCTTCTCGCCGCCAACTACGATATCGAGGGCATGCGCACCCTGATCGGGGCCGACAGTTTGGCTTTCGTTACGATCGACGGGCTCTATCGCGCGATGGGCCTTTCGGGCCGCAACGCGTCGGCGCCGCAATATTGTGATGCCTGTTTCACCGGTGAATATCCGACACGATTGACCGATTGCGAGGGCGGCTCCAACAAGGCCCAGCTCTCGCTGCTCGAAGAATACGCCTAGCACCATGGCAGGCCAAACCGGAGCGTTGGCGGGGCGAATCGCCCTGGTGACCGGGGCGTCGCGCGGCATCGGCGCGGCGGTGGCCGAACGCTTCGCCGCCGAGGGTGCCCATCTCATCCTCGTCGCGCGCACCACGGGCGGCCTCGAAGAAGTCGACGACCGCATCCGGCGGAATGGGAATGAGGGCGCCACCCTGGTCCCGATCGACCTCACCGACTACGACAAGATCGATCAAATGGCGGCGGCGGTTTACGAGCGCTTCGGCCGGCTCGATGTCCTGGTCGGCAATGCCGGAACATTGGGGGTGCTTTCGCCGGTCGGCCATATCGACCCCGAAATATGGGACCGCACTTTCGCGCTCAATGTGACGGTCAATTGGCGCCTAATTCGCGATTTCGATCCCCTGCTCCGTCGCTCCGACGCCGGCCGTGCCATATTCGTCACGTCCGGTGCCGCCCGCGCCGCCTCTCCCTATTGGAGCGCCTATGCCGCCAGCAAGGCGGCACTCGAGGTCATGGTCCGATGCTATGCCGGGGAAACCGCCAATACCAACGTCAGGGTCAATATCCTCGACCCCGGTGTCGTCCGGACCGATATGCGGGCGACGGCCTTTCCCGGCGAAGACCCCGCGAGCCTGCCGCATCCGGAAACGATCACCGATGCTTTCGTCGCCCTTGCATCCGCGTCGTCGACCGACCACGGCGGCACGACTCAGGTGCAGTAATGGCGTTGAGAATTCAGGTATAGGGGTTCTTGCCCTTACGCAATGCGATCCGAATCGGCACGCCCTTCAGGTCGAAGTCCGCCCGCAGGGCATTGGTCAGGTAGCGAAGATAGGAATCCGGCAGCTCGCCAGGCTTGTTGGCGAAAACGGCGAAGGTTGGCGGTCGCGCCTTGACCTGGGTCATGTAACGGAGCCGAATCGGACGGCCAGCCGCCAGCGGTGGCGGATGGGTCTCGACCATGGCCTCGAGCCACCGGTTCAATGCCGCCGTCGGGACCCGCCGATTCCACGTCTCGTGGATTTCGAAGACCGCCGCCATCAAATGATCGAGCCCGCGCCCGGTCAGCGCTGAAACCGGCACCGCGGGGACATCTTTCACCTGAGGCAGCGATGTTTTCATGCGATCTCGGAGGGCCGCCAGGGCGGCATTCGCATCGGTCACCAGGTCCCATTTGTTTAGCGCGAGCACGAGCGCGCGCCCTTCGTCGGCGACCAATCGCGCGATCGTCAAATCCTGGCGCTCGAGCATCGTCCGCGCGTCGAGCACCAGAACCACGACCTCGGCGAATTGGACCGCGCGCAAGGTATCATCAACCGACATCTGTTCGAGCCGTTCGCTGACCCGCGCCTTACGGCGCATGCCGGCGGTATCGAAGAGACGGATCGCCCGATCCTGCCACTGCCAATCGATCGCTATGGCGTCTCGGGTGATTCCCGATTCCGGCCCGGTCAGGAGCCGTTCCTCGCCGATAAGACGGTTGATCAACGTCGATTTCCCGACATTGGGCCGGCCGGCGATCGCGAGCTGAAGCGGTCCGGTCCGCTCGACTTCGTCCAAATCAGCGGAATCCGCCTCCTCGCTGCGGTCGAACGGAACCAGCGCATCGATCAAGTCCGCGATCCCCAGACCGTGCTCCGCCGAGATGGCGATGGGATCGCCCATGCCCAGGCCGAACGCGTCCAGCACCCCAGATTGCGCCGCGGCGCCATCGCACTTGTTGACGATAAGGATTACAGGCTTGTCGCGGTCGCGCAGCCAAGCCGCGAAATGACGATCTATCGGTGTGACGCCGGCGCGGCCGTCGATGACGAACAGAACAACGTCCGAGGCGGCGACCGCATCGGCCGTGTGTCGTGCCGCCCGGCCCTCCAAGGTTGCATCGGCGGCATCTTCCAGGCCGGCGGTATCGAACACGGTGAATTGGAGGCCGCCAATGCCGCCCTCGCCGTCACGGCGGTCCCGCGTCACCCCGGGTGTATCATCGACGATGGCTTGGCGGCGTCCGACTAGGCGATTGAATAGGGTCGACTTGCCGACATTCGGCCTGCCGACAATGGCGACGGTGAAAGACATCGGTCACCGATAGGCGATAAGTTCGGCGTCTTCGGTCAGGAAATAAATCGTACCGTCGGCGACCACCGGCGACATCGCCACACCGTCATCGAGCTCCACCGTTCCGAGGAGTTCCGCCGTGTAGGGAGAAAACGCCGCCATGATTTCATTGTTGCCGGCGACGATGAGGCGGTCACCGGCAAGCACCGGACCACTCCACATTATCGGACCCGTGCGATCCTCGGGATCATCGTAAAGCGGCAGCGGCCGCACCCATCTGATGCCGCCGTTTCGCCGCGCGATCGCGACCAATTCCGCGTTGTTGGTCAGCACGAAAATGAAATCGCCGGCGACCCACGGCGTCTCGATGCCGCCGAAATCCTGCTCCCAGACCCTGCCACCGGTGCGCAGGTCGATTGCCACCATCCGGCCACTATGACCAATGACGTAGACCTGATTGTCATAGATCACCGGCTGCCCGCGAATCGTCGACAGCGATGAAATCGCATCAACACGGCGCAACGACACCAAGGCGTCGTTCCACACCGTCCGCCCGGTATCGATCCGAAACGCAAATATCTCGCCCGACGGGTAAACGGCGATCAGTGTGTTGCCGTCCGCTGCCGGGCTGGCATAGCCAAGGATGGATGCCAACTCGGTGATCCCGGCGTGGGACCACATTTCGCGTCCGTCGGTGGCATCGAGGGCCTGCAGCTGGCTGTCGATGGTGACCGCGAATACCCGACCGGCATAAACCGTCGGCGCCGCGCGAATCGGGCCCCGCATGCGAACGCGCCAAATCTCGCCGCCGGTCGCCGCGTCAAGCGCGATGGATTCGGCGGCGCCTGTGGTCACATAAAGGCGGCCCTGGTCGAAGGCGATGCCACCGCCCAGATTGCCTTCCTCTTCCTCTTCCGGAAGGACTTCGACCGACCAGATCTCGGCCCCGGTTGTCGCGTCGAAGGCGGCCACCATAGCCTCGGAATCGATGGTGTAGATCCGGCCATCGCCGATGATCGGCGCTGCCATCAAGCGGTCCTCGCCGCCCGTTCCCTCGCCGATGCTGACCTCCCACTCCCGCTGCGGCAGCTCGCTCGACGCGAGGTGATGCATGGCGTGGCTCGGTACGCCACCGGCCTGAGCCCAGCTCACGTTCTTGACCGGCGGCGGTATCTGGACATCGAGATCGGCCAGCGAGCGGTCCTGCTGGATTTTCGTATCGAGCACCATGACGGGAATTCGCTCGCCGACGAGCGGTTCATCGTCGTCGCCGGTTCCGAGAAGATCCTGAAAGTCGACGCATCCCGTCACGGCAAGGCCGAGGCCGAGCACGACGGTGACCCGCCACAAGAAGGCGCTCATCGCCATGCCCCTATCCACCGAGCGTGGCCAATATTTCGGTGGCCCGGGCGCGGAGGCCAATCGGCGCGGTATCGTCGTCGGATAAGGCCGTCAACAGGTCACGGGCCCGCCCGGTTTCGCCGGTTCGTATCGCCAACAGGGCGATCAACTCCTGGGCGCTATACCGCCACGGGCTCGTCTCCGCGGTCAGCGGCTGCAGACGGGCGGTCAAGGCGACCGGATCGCCGCTGTCGAGGGTGTTGAGCGCCAGCAACAGAACCGTGAGATCGCGGAATATGGGGTCGGTCGACGGATCGTCGGCGACCCGCTCGAGGATCGCCACCGAGGTCTCGGTATCGCCGGCGCGGGCGCGGGCCTCCGCTTCCTGCAGCCGGGCCAGCACCGCATAGCCATCGCCGGCGGATTCGGCCAATTCGGCGAAGGCCGTCGCCGCCGTCCCATCATCGCCTTGTTCGAAGGCGTCGAGCGCCACCGCGAAGGCTTCGCCCGCCGCTTCGCCCTGGCTGATCTGGTATTGGCGCCAGCCGGTGGATACGGCGATGGCAAGCACGACAAAGACCGCTATGCCGATCGCAATCCCGCCGTACTTTTTCCACAGCTTGGCGTAGCGTTCGTGACGAAGGTCTTCGTCGACTTCTTGGAAAATGTCGGCCATTCGATGATTCCCGGAGCGCCCGCTGGGGTCGGAGCGGCGTAAAATAGCCCGCCGTTTCGCTAAACGCAAACACCGCCTCGGGTTTCCGAATGGTTTTGACGGTAATCGCCAAATCCTTCTGGCCGTTGAATTATCGGCGCTGGACAGCCCTTCCAAAATGGGGGACGATTGGTCATGGAAATGTCACCGAAAGGAGCGTCCTGCCAATGGGACAGGTGCTGAGCATCGCGGACTTCAAAGCCCGTCCACAGGTTGTTTTTTTCGACCGCCGCGAGCTCAGTAAACTCCTCAATGTTTATAGTCGACGGGTCATCAGTGGAGAATGGCGCGACTACGCGATCGATCATGATGGTCGCCGGGCGGTGTTTTCGGTGTTCCGCAACAGCGCCGAGATGCCCGTCTTCTCCGTCGCCAAGGAAGCCCGCGGCGCGCGCGAAACGCCGCGCTACGTGGTGACCCGTGGTCCGTGCCAGGTTAGCCGCGCGGGGACGATCGACGAGGCCATCGTCGCTCTCGAGCGCCAGCTTCGCTCGGTTTCGCCGGCGCGCCGCGCTTAGAACGCAAAACTAATCCGCAGAACTCCGTCGCCTCGCCAAGCGCGCTTGATCCCACATAAATGTTCTTGTTATGTTCTGTTCTCTCGAACGGATCGTCACCATGGCCGGGATCAAGAACAGTCACCTCGCCGCCGAGGAGGGCAAGCGCCGTCCGACCACGCTCGGCGAGCTCGGTGACGCCCGGATCGATGTCTTCTGCTGGTGCAACCGCTGTAGCCACAATGCGGTTTTGGCGGTCGAGATGCTGATCGGTGAGCTCGGTCCCGACTTTCCGGTGCCCGAGGTCGGCGCCCGGACCCGCTGCAGCGGTTGCGGATCGAAGGATGTCGCGACCCGGCCGGCTTGGCCGTCGCTGGGTCTCGTCGCGCGGCACTAAGATTTTCGCTCGATTGGCGTCGAAATCGGCCGCCGCCATTCAGTTGGCTGGAGATCTATGATATGGTTGGTCGTTGAAGAGGAGGTTCGGAAGATGATCCCGCCGGACAATCAAGACTCGTCCTCAAAAAACGAAACCACATCATAGAGAAATGGCCCGGTCTCGGATCGGGCGGTGAGCTTTCAAGCCACCCACAACGCAACCCCGCCGGCGGATCCCAGGCGGGGTTGCTGGTTTGCCCGCGTTCAATCGTCCGCTAGCATCACGACAGTGCTCGTCATAGCGCGCCCGGGCAAAGCCCGTACTCCCACTCGATGGTGCCGGGTGGTTTCGAGGTCACGTCATAGACCACCCGATTGACCCCGCGGACCTCGTTGACGATGCGGGTCGCGGTGTGGTCGAGAAACTCGTGGGCGAAGGGAAACGGCTCCGCCGTCATGCCATCGGTCGAGGTCACCGCGCGCAACGGTGTGAAGTCGAGTTTAGAGGCAAATCCGCGATCCCGTTGTGAGGCAGATTCTGCGATGAAGCTTGAAATTCTTGAACTGAAAGAAGTTTGGACCGACGAATTGAAGCGTCGCGGTGACTGGGTTGTCGCGAATATCGACACTTCCATCGCGTGGCCGGTCAGAGTTCAAGAGCTGCCGTACGATGGGTGGAATTATTGGACTATTCCAGTCACACGCGATGCCTTTCCGGGGATTGCAGCCCGCGCTGATGGTATTTCACGGGACGAATTGCGGAAGCGCATCCTCCGATTTCTGAGTGTGATCTCATGGGTCGAAGGTAAGGGAGCGGTGCTCGAAGCCTTTTCCGGTGGTAGCCTTCCCCATTCAATTGGGCGAGGCAAGGAAGGCGGTTACGTAATCCGTGATGGTTTCGACCTTCCTTACCTGCCGGTTATCGATTCCGAGAGAGCAAAACTTGCCTTAGCACTGATGCGCGAAGGGCGGGGATTAAGTCACCCTGCTTATTCATTCCTCTCCTTTTTTCGTGCGATTGAAGTAGCGGTCGGAGACGGTCCCGCACGACGGGCGTGGATGCCGGACGTCATTGGAAGACTAGAAAACATGCATGCCAAGAATGCCGTTGCAGAGTTGAAGGCCGAAGGCGTTGCTGACATCGCGTTACACCTGTTCGAGTCGGGGCGCTGCGCGATTGCCCACGCCAATGCGGACCCAATTATTGATCCAGATGACCCGGCGGACTCTCGGCGTCTGTATCGCGAACTGCCGATCATTGAAAGTCTTGCCGAAATGGCGATCGAAGAAGAATTGGACTTTAAGACCTCGATGACGGTGTATCGTGAACACCACCATGAGCTTGCGGGGTTCAAAGCTGCTTTTGCCGATGACCATGTCGAAAAGCTTATACGTGGGGACGCCATTCCTCCCGGCACTCAGTTTGACCTCCCGACTATATCTGTTCGTTTGCGTGGGAAACCACCTTTTCCGGCTCTTGAAGGATTGGTGCCACTTCAACTTGAGCAAATTGGTTCGCGAGCCTTGTTGATCTATGGGAGAGAAGACGGCTCGCTACAGGCCAAGTTTTACCTCAACTTTGCGGAAGAACGATTGGAATTCGACATTTACGAAGGCGTCTTTGGGATCTCAGATGACGACTCAGCGGCCTACGCGGATAGAAAGGCCGACCTGATTGATTTCCAGAAATGGTACTTACTTAATGGGAGCCTTGAAATAGTTGATACCGAAAGCGGGAAAGAGATTGCTAGGAAGGATGCGTTTATACCTGTGAATGTCATCGTTCAACCTGAAGGCTTCGACAAAGAAATAGAGCTTTGGCGGGGAATTGCAGAGACCCGACGCGGATTGGAAATGTCAGGCAGTGAAAAGCCAGGGCCGTGAGATGGCGATAGGCGTGCAACGAGCCAGCTAAGGTCAGCTTTTCGCACACTGTCAACCGTTCGAGAACTTGCAGGAAACGGCCGCTTGCGCCTCATTTGGCCAGCTGGCCCCGACAGCTAGTTTCCGACTGTCGTGCAAAGCGGACCAAGTTGCGACAATGAACGGGATGTCCATCTTGGCGTGAAGTTAGTGCGGCGAATTCCATCATCATACATTTGTTCTTATTTGGGAACTATCGCCAGAAGCCTTTACGCTTTCGCGCGCTGTTGCCGCCGATCGTGGCCGTTTCTAATACTCTCACTCCCACTCGATGGTGCCGGGCGGTTTCGAGGTCACGTCGTAGACCACCCGGTTGACGCCGCGGACCTCGTTGACGATGCGGGTCGCGGTGTGGTCGAGAAACTCGTGGGCGAAGGGAAACGATTCCGCCGTCATGCCGTCGGTCGAGGTCACCGCTCGCAGACCGCAGACATACTCGTAGGTTCGCCCGTCCCCCATGACGCCGACCGTCTTGACCGGCAGCAGGACGGCGAACGCCTGCCAGATCGCATCATAGAGCCCGGCGGCCCGGATCTCTTCGAGATAGATCGCGTCCGCCTTGCGCAGGATCTCCAGCTTTTCGGGCGTAATCGCGCCCGGAATGCGGATGGCGAGCCCGGGTCCGGGAAACGGATGGCGGCCGACCAAGGACTCCGGCAGCCCCAATTCGCGGCCGAGGGCGCGAACCTCGTCCTTGAACAGCTCGCGCAGCGGCTCGACCAGCTTCATGTTCATGCGCTCGGGCAGGCCGCCGACATTATGATGCGACTTGATGGTGACGCTTGGCCCGCCGGTAGATGACACCGATTCGATGACGTCGGGATAGAGCGTGCCCTGGGCGAGGAAATCCGCCCCGCCGAGCTTGCCGGCCTCCTCCTCGAAGACGTCGATGAAGGTGGCGCCGACGATTTTGCGCTTGCGCTCCGGATCGTCGACGCCATCGAGGCGCGACAGGAAGAGGTCGCTCGCGTTCCGCGCCACCAAGGGGATGTTGTATTTGCGGCGGAACACGGTTTCGACCTCTTCGGCCTCGCCGGCCCGCAGCAGGCCGTGATCGACGAAGATGCAGGTCAACTGATCGCCGATCGCCTCATGGATGAGGACCGCGGCGACCGACGAATCGACACCGCCCGATAGGCCACAGATGACACGTCCCTTCGCCACCTGCGCGCGAATTTGCGAGATCGCCGAATCCTTGAACGCGGCCATCGTCCAGTCGCCGCGGCATCCGGCGACATGATGGGCGAAATTGGCCAGCAGCCGCCCACCCTGAGGCGTATGGACGACCTCGGGGTGGAACATGAGGCCGTAATATTTCCGCCCGTCGTCGGCAATCACCGCAAACGGTGCGTTCTCGCTGACGGCGACGGCACGAAATCCTTGCGGCAAGGATTCGACCCGGTCGCCGTGGCTCATCCAGACCTGCTCGCGCTGCCCCTTGTCCCAGAGTCCATCGAACAGCGCGCAGTCGTCGACAACCTCGATGAAGGCGCGGCCGAATTCGCGATGGTCGGCGCTCTCGACGCCGCCGCCGAGTTGCGCGCACAGGGTCATTTGCCCATAGCAGATGCCGAGCAACGGCACGCCCATCTCGAAGACGATGTCGGGCGCCCGTGGCGTGTCGTCGTCGATAACCGACGCCGGCCCGCCGGAAAGGATAATGGCTTTCGGCGCGAAGGCTTCGATCCGCTCGGCCGCGGTGCTGAACGGTGCGATCTCGCAATAGACCCCCGCCTCCCGCAATCGCCGGGCGATCAGCTGGGTGACCTGGGAACCGAAATCGAGGATCAGGATACGGTCGGTCATAATTCGATCCTATGGAACAGTTCGGACGCGCGTATGCAAGGGCTCACCGACCCTGGCGCTCGAAAATGGCGATGAAATAGCCGTCCGTCGCGGTCCGTGCCGGGCTCAGCCTCACATAGGGTCCGCCACAGGGACAGCTCCGCTCGACGACCCCATCCCACACGTCATTGGCCGGCAGCGCGACGAAATCCGCATGGCTGTCGAGGAACCACGCCGCCTGATTCTCGTTCTCTTCCGGCAGCACCGAGCAGGTCGCATAGACCAACTGCCCGCCATGCCCGACGCATGCCGCGGCGTCGGATAGGATCGCCCGCTGCGTCGCCACGTAGAGGTCGAGATCACCGCGAGACAGCCGCCACTTTGCCGCTGGGTCGCGCCGCCAAGCACCCGATGTGCTGCACGGCACGTCGGCCAGCACGCGGTCGGCACCGTCTCCCAAACCCGTCAACCTGCCGGCCCCACCGAGCGGCCGCACATCGACGAAACCTCTGATCCCGGCCCGCTGCAGGCGCGGCATCATGGCCGCCAGGCGACGCTGCTCGATGTCACACGCGACGAGCCGACCCCGCCCTTCCATCGTGGCGGCCAGCGACAGCGTCTTGCCGCCGGCCCCGGCGCAATAATCGACGACCGTCATGCCGGGCTGCGCCGTGGTCAGAGCGGCGATCAGTTGTGACCCCTCGTCCTGGACTTCGATCAGGCCGTTGCGGAACGCCGGCGTGTGATCGATCGGCGTGCCCTCGGCGATCCGCAGACCGAACGACGACATCGGCAACGGCTCGGCCGCGATGCCGACCGCCTGAAGGTCGGCGCGCACGAACTCACGCGTCGCCTTCAACGAGTTAACCCGGATATCCAGCGGGGCCGGGCGATTGAGGGCCTGCAGCTCCGCCACCACGGCGCCGTCGAAAGCGCTGTGGAGCGATTCGTCGAGCCAATCGGGGTATTCGCCACGAACCGTTTCCGGCTGTTCGGCGCTGTCGATCATGTGGCCGCAGAGCGCCGTGATCAGGGTTCGCTCCGCCGCCGTCAACGGCAACGGCCGATAAGTTCCGCCATCGAACAGCCCGGCAATCGCCCCCTCTTCCAGCCCGTCGGTAAGGACCAGCGAGGCGATCATGCGATCGCGGTCGGAAATCGCCTCACCGCCCAAATGGCGCGAGCACCACCAATCGAGGCGGGCGCGGCTGCGGATGATGGTGTAGATGCGGCGCGAAATCGTGCGGCGGTCCTTGGCACCGGCATACCTGTTGGCGCGGAACCAGGCGCGCAGGACGCGGTCGGCCGGGCGCCTATCCGACGCCAGCAGCCCGAGTATCTCGATAGCGCTTTGTAAGCGTGCCCCCGGCGTCACCCTGACCCTCCGCCGCCTCCTCAGATGTTGGGGCGATAGTTTGGCGCTTCCCGTGTAACGCTGACGTCGTGCGCGTGGCTCTCCTGGATCCCCGCGTTCGTCGTGCGTTGGAAAACACTGCGGGCCTGGAACTCGGCGATTGTCCCGTTACCGGTGTATCCCATGGCGGCACGCAGTCCGCCGACCAGCTGATGAACGATATTCGCCACCGACCCCTTGTACGGAACCTGCCCCTCGATGCCTTCCGGCACCAATTTCAGACTATCCCGGATCTCCTGTTGGAAATAGCGGTCGGCCGATCCGCGGGCCATCGCGCCGACCGACCCCATGCCGCGGTAGGACTTATAGGACCGGCCCTGGTAGAGATAAACTTCGCCCGGGCTTTCATCGGTCCCCGCCAAGAGTGAGCCGATCATGGCGCAATCCGCGCCGGCGGCGATCGCCTTGGCCAAATCCCCGGAATAGCGAATGCCGCCGTCGGCGATGATCGGCACCTCGGCCTTGTGGCCGACCTCGACCGCGTCGAGAATCGCGGTCAATTGCGGCACGCCGACACCGGCCACGACGCGGGTCGTGCAAATCGAACCCGGCCCGATCCCGACCTTGATCGAGTCCGCCCCGGCGTCGATCAACGCTTTTGCACCATCAGCTGTGGCGACGTTTCCGGCGACGATTTGGGTATGGTTGTCGAGCTTTCGAATGCGCCCTACGGAATCGATAACGCCCTCGGAATGGCCGTGCGCGGTATCGACCACGATGATATCGACGCCAGCGTCGAAGAGCGCCTGGGCGCGCACCAAGCCGTCATCACCAACGCCGGTCGCCGCCGCCACGCGGAGCCTGCCGTGCTCGTCCTTGGTGGCATCCGGAAATTGCTGCGACTTCTCGATATCCTTGACCGTGATAAGGCCGATGCAGCGGTAGGAATCGTCGACGACCAGCAGTTTCTCGATGCGGTGCCGATGGAGCAGTCGCTTGGCCTCGTCGCGATCGACTCCCTCCTTGACGGTGATCAGGTTCTCGCAGGTCATCAGTTCGCGGATCGGCTGGCCGGGGTCGCTGGCAAAGCGCACATCGCGGTTGGTCACGATACCGACCAAGCGGCCGCCATCGCCCTCGACCACCGGAATGCCGGAAATACGGTACTCGGTCATCAGCGCCAAGGCATCGGCCAAGGTCGCGTCCGGGTCGATCGTCAACGGGTTGACGACCATGCCCGATTCGAACTTCTTGACCCGGCGCACTTCGTTGGCCTGGGCTTCGATGTCGAGGTTCTTGTGGATCACGCCGACGCCGCCGAGTTGCGCCATGGCGATCGCCATCGCGCTTTCGGTAACCGTGTCCATGGCCGCCGATATCAACGGAATACGCAGCTCCACGCTGCGGGTCAGGCGCGTTCGGGTATCGGCGTTTTTGGGCAGGACGGCGGATTTGGCGGGCAAGAGGAGGACGTCATCGAATGTGAGAGCCTCGCGAAATTCCATGCCGCCTCCGAGTCCGAATTTGGCGCCGCACTATACAGACGACAATTGAAATCCCCAAGGAAATTGGTGGCGGCGGAGGTGGATTCTTGAGCCCCCGGCTAGGCCTCGCCACGAAATCCGGTTGCGACGACGTACATTTCGGCCGAGTCCTTTCGGCTCGCCGGCGGTTTGACATGCCGAACAGTGGCAAAGGCCCGCTTCATGCGAGCCAGGAGCGCCGATTCCGTACCGCCCTGCAATACCTTCGCGACGAACGCGCCATTCGGCGCCAGTACCTCGACGGCGAATTCGAGCGCCGCTTCGCACAGCGCCATGATGCGCAGGTGATCGGTTGCCGCATGGCCGGTCGCCGGCGCGGCCATGTCGCTCAGAACCAAATCGGCCTGCCCGCCGAGCCGATCGCGGATCCGGTCCGGTGCATCGACATCCATGAAATCGAGCGGAAGAATCTCGACCCCGGGCAAAGGGTCCATCGGCAGCAGGTCGACGGCCAGAACCGAACCGCCGCCGGATCCCGCCCCGACCCGATCCGCGGCCACCTGCGCCCAACCGCCGGGCGCGGCGCCCAAATCGAGGACCCGCATGCCGCGACGCAGCAGGCGGCACCGGTCATCGATTTCGGCTAGTTTGAACGCCGCCCGCGACCGGTAGCCCCGGCGTTTGGCCTCGGCGACATAGGGGTCATTGAGCTGACGCTGCAACCATCGCGTCGACGACGCCTTGCGACGCCGCGCCGTCTTGACCCGGACCGCCGGATCGCGCGAGCCGCCTTTTCCGGGCCCGGACACCTTCCGCGCCACGTTAATGCTCCGCCGATCGCGTTGTAGCAACCAACCCCATCAGGATGCCTTCGCGCAGGCCGCGGTCGGCGACGCGCAACCGTCCGACCGGCCACAAGCGGCAAATGCCTTCGAGAATGGCGGCGCCGGCGACGACGAGGTCGGCGCGCTCGGCTCCGATACAAGGATGGGTCGCCCGTTCCGCGCAGCTCATTGCCGCCAGTCTGCGGCTAACGCCGAAAATGTCGTCGAAATCGAGGTAACTGCCATCGACGCGCCGCCGATTGTAGCGGCGAAGATCAAACAAGATGCCGGCTAGTGTGGTCACCGTGCCCGAGGTTCCCAACATCTGCACCTGCCCCGATTCGACGTGGATCGAGATGCGGTGGCGGTCCTCGAAGGGCACGAGTCCGTCGACTACGTGGGACACCATGGTGTCATATTCATCGGCCGACACGCGACCGCCGCCGAATCGCTCGGCGAAACCGACGACCCCGAACGGCAGTGAGACAAAATCCTGCATCGCCGGTGCACCGGTGTCGGAGACCGTCAACCAGATCAGTTCCGTGCTGCCGCCACCGATATCAATGACCAGGGCGTGAGGATGGGAATCGTGAAGCAGCGAGGAACAGCCGACCAGAGCGAGGCGTGCCTCCTCGTCGGAATCGATGATTTCGAATCGAATCCCGGTTTCGGCGCGGACTCGGTCAAGAAACTCGGCCCCGTTGCGCGCCCGCCGGCAGGCCTCGGTGGCCACGCTCCGCGTCACCGTCACACCGCGCCGCGCCATTTTTTCGGCGCACACCTTAAGCGCGTCGAGCGTGCGCGCCATGGCGTCCTCGTCGAGGTCACCGGTATCCGACAGGCCTTCGCCGAGGCGGACGATGCGGGAAAACGAATCGATGACGCGAAAACCTTCGCGGCTAGGCCGCGCGATCAGCAGCCGGCAATTGTTGGTCCCGAGATCAAGCGCGGCATAGATCGGCGGCGACGGCGACGAATTCCGTCGCCGATCCTGTCTCGACATCTGCCGATCGTGTGCCGCCATCACCATTCCCGGATCTAATCGGTCCGAATTGGGCGCAAAGATTAGCCTGTCCACGGCACCGCCGCCAGCCTCGGGCCGACACGGTGGAGACTGTTCACAGCGGTTCGGGTTATGGTAAAAGGCTGCCGCGTCGGCGGCGACCGGGCGTCGTCCCGCTTGGGGGATAGTTCAACGGTAGAACACGCGGCTCTGGACCGCGTAATCCTGGTTCGAATCCAGGTCCCCCAGCCAATTCATTAAGTTATCGCTTTATAAAGATAATTTGGAAACTCTTGGGCGATCTAGCCCATTGGCTAGCCCATAAAAGTGGTCCAAGCACGGCGGCGGCCTAAACCACAACTTGACGCGGGCCGGCTGTACCCGTAGCCGTTCGTGTGGAGCGGTAATGGCCATGGCTTTCAACTACCCCATTTCCGAATGCGATGTCCGCGAATGTGATCGGCCCCGGTTGGAGAAATTCCGGGAACGGTTCAGCGTGTGGCAAGAATGGCTGTCGAATGACGAGCATTCAATCTGGAGGCAGATTCACGGGATGCTTTGGAACGATATGGTGTTCCGAACCATCAACGAATGCCGCCGCATAGCCCACAAGTGCCCATCACCCAATGTAGATTTCAACCGGGCCGTGGCCTCGTTCATTGACGAAGGCTATGTGGCCAAACAGTTGCTCGCGATCCGGCGCTTGACGGAAACCAACGGACGAGGTGACGCGATCAACATTCCCCGGCTCTTGGATGACATGAAGGCCAACGCCGATCTGTTCACACGCGAGATGTACGTGTGCCACGACGGCTTGCCATTCGACCCGGAACCCGCACGCCAACGGAGTTTGCGGACGCTGGCAGCCGAGGCAAAGAAGACCAACGGGGTGACGGTCACCAGTCTACCGACCAATGGCCCCGAGGCATACGACACGGCAACACTTGTCCATCAACATTTCGACTGCCTCATTGGGAATGAGAATGGTCAATGGTTACGCAATGACAAACTTGACCCGGCCATTTTCGATAAAATCAAGAGTAAGCTCGGCATTTGTGCTGGCATTAACAAGGTTGCCTCCAAGTTCATTGCTCATGCTGCCGACGCGGGATCACGCGGCCAACTAGACGAGCAGGAAAGGGCCGTCACATTGAATAGAATTGAAGCGGGTCAGCGGAAGATCTGCCGAGTAGTAGCCTACATAAACGGTCCGCTTCTCTACATCAGCGATTCGGGATTTTTACCAACTCCACAGTACGACCACCTGAAGCATCTCGAAAAGCGATGGCTCGATCCGAAGAATACAGAAATAATCGACGATTTCTGGAATAGTCGTGCTGAGAAGGTCGAATCGTGGACGAACGGGAACTGGAATCAGCTACTCAACCTTCCAGGCTAGCAACTTTAGAAATAAGCGCGCGTGAGTCATGGATTAGGTGGCACACGACACGTTCTCGATGGTCGATTTGCGAGAGTGCCGCTGGTTCGACAAAGGCTATTCGAGATTGTGGCTCAATAGGAAAGGCACCGGACGATGGCGGCGCCATCTCAACTTGAAAGACTCTCCACGCGGGATTGCGGACGTGCGCGGGCCGTGGCCGAGTCCGGTATCGTCGAGGGGCGGGCCGCCTAGCCCAGAACACCATGCACAAGGTATTCGTCTATGGAACGCTCAAGCGCGGCTTCGCCAATCACGACGCCGGGATGAGCGGGTTCGCCTTCATCGGCCGGGTCAGGACGATCGACGCCTACCCGCTGGTGATCGGCGGGCGATGGTTCTCCCGCTATCTCATCCCGGAGCCGGGCGTCGGCCATCGGGTGTTCGGCGAGGCCTATGGCGTCGACGATCGAGGCCTGCTTTTTCTCGACGATTTCGAAGGCGCCGGGACGCCGAACGGCTATCGCCGCATTCAGGTTAGCCTCGAAGGCACGGACGACGGGGCGACATTTGACGCGTGGACCTATGGCAAGGACCGCGCGGCCATCGCCGGGACACACTCGGCGCCGATGACGGAGTATCTCGACGATTCGCAATACGTGCCGGCAGCGCGGCGCAGCAGCCGATTCTAAACGACACTTCGCCGCCGGGAACTACGCTTTGGGCTGCGCCTGGCGCTGCACCTTGGCCCAGGTGTCGCGCAGCCCAACAGTGCGGTTGAAGACCAACCGTTCCGGCGTCGTATCCGGATCGAGGCAAAAATATCCCAGGCGCTCGAATTGGACCGTTCGGCCGGTTTCGGCATCACCAAGACTCGGCTCCAGCCGGCATTCGGTTAGGATCACCTCGGAATCCGGATTGAGGTCGTCGAGCAGTTCGCCATCCGCTCCGGGATCGGGGCGGGTAAAAAGGCTGTCGTAGAGCCGTATTTCGGCCGCGACCGAATCCTGCGCCGAGACCCAGTGCAAGGTCGCCTTGACCTTGCGGCCATCCGGCGCATTGCCGCCGCGGGTCTCGGGATCATAGGTGCAGCGCAGTTCGACGACCTCGCCGGCCGCGTCCTTGACCGCCTCGCGGCAGGTAATGAAATAGGCATAGCGCAAGCGCACCTCGCGGCCCGGCGCGAGGCGGAAAAACTTCTTCGGCGGATCCTCCATGAAATCGTCGCGCTCGATATAGATTTCACGCGCGAACCGGAGCGATCGTTGGCCGGCCTCAGGGTCTTCCGGATTGTTGACCGCTTCCAGCGTGTCGTCGCCGTCTTCGGGATAATTTTCAATCACCACCTTCAACGGCCGCAGCACGGCCATCCGCCGTTCGGCCGATTTGTTGAGATCCTCGCGGATGCAATGTTCCAGCAGCGCCATCTCGACGGTGCCATCGCCCTTGGTGATCCCGATGCGCCGCGCAAAATCCCGAATCGCGGTGGGCGGAACGCCGCGGCGGCGCAACCCGGACAGGGTCGGCATGCGCGGATCGTCCCAGCCGCGGACATGGCCCTCGGTGACCAACTGAACGAGCCGCCGCTTCGACAGCACGGTGTAGGACAGGTTGAGCCGCGAAAATTCGTACTGGTAGGGGCGCGTCGGAACCGGCAGGTTCTCCAACAGCCAGTCGTAGAGCGGCCGGTGGTCCTCGAATTCCAGAGTACAAAGCGAATGGGTCACGCCTTCGATCGCGTCCGACTGGCCGTGGGCGAAATCGTAGGTGGGATAAACGCACCAGGCCTCTCCGGTGCGCGGATGGTGGGCGTGCAGAATGCGGTAGATGACCGGGTCGCGCAGGTTGATGTTGCCCGACGCCATGTCGATCTTGGCCCTGAGAACCCGCGCACCTTCGGCAAATTCGCCCGCCCGCATGCGCCGGAACAGGTCCATGTTCTCGGCGGCTGCGCGGTCGCGGTACGGGCTGTTGCGGCCCGGTTCGGTCAGCGTACCGCGATACGCGCGGATTTCGTCGGGTGACAGATCATCGACATAGGCCTTCCCGGACTCGATCAGGTTCTCGCCCCATTGATAAAGCTGCTCGAAATAATCCGAGGCGAAATGCAGATGCTCGCCCCAATCGAAACCGAGCCACCGCACGTCCTGCTGGATCGTCTCGATGTACTCGACATCCTCCTTGGTCGGATTGGTGTCGTCGAAGCGCAGGTTGCAGTAGCCGCCGAATTCCTCGGCGACGCCGAAATTCAGGCAGATCGACTTGGCGTGACCGATATGGAGGTAGCCGTTGGGCTCCGGCGGAAAACGCGTGACGACGGTATCGCGGCGACCGGACGCGAGGTCCGTGCGCACGATCTCGCGGATGAAATCGAGCTTGCCGTCATCGCTCCGCGATTTCTCGCCGGTCGAAGATTCGACGTTTTTCATGGCGTTCTCATTGACGCATTCGTCGTTGCAGGAATTCGGGCGATGATCTAGCGGTTTTCGCGGCGTCCGCCAAGAGGGTGCAAAATTCAGTCATCGATATCGATCGGCATTCCCGCCTGCCAACCCCGGTCGCGCAGTTCGACAAGTTTACCGAGCGCCTCCTTGCGATCGGTGTGTAACAGCAGCACGAGGAGGTCGCCCTCCTCCGCCCATTCGAGCGCTTGCCGCAGGCCGTCGAGCTCGGAATCCGCGCTGCCCACGACATCGCGCGGCGCGCCCAGGGAATCGAGTTCCTGGGCGATCAATTCCGGCACCTCCCCCGCTTCGCGACCGCGAAGGGCTTTGGCCATCTCCTTGACCAGGATGCGGTCCGGGCGCGCGTCCCAGACAATGCGGGCGAGATCGCGGATATCCTCGTCGCGGCGGTCGCCGGCCTGGCCGAGAAGAAACAGGCGCCGTCGCGCCGGCAGATGCCGGATCCCATCGATCAGCGCGGCGACGCCGTGAGGATTGTGGGCGAAATCCACGAGTACGGTCACGCCGCCGAGGTCGATGAAATTGCCGCGGCCCGGATTGTCCTCCGGCCCACCGCTGAATTTGGCCAGACCCTCGGCCATCGCCGCAACCGGAAGGCCAAGGACATCGGCCAAGGCGATCGCGCCGAGGGCGTTCGACAGGTTGAAGCGCGCGGCGCCGTTCAGGCCGATCGGAAAATCAGCGACCTCGAGGACCGGGATCCGCTCCTGTCCGCGGGCGAGGACCAGCTGGTCCTCGGCCAAAACCGCCGCCTCGCCTCCGGACGCCAGCCATGCCGCCATGAATTCGCTGTCCGGAGACAAACTGACCCAGGTGATTTCGCCGTCGAACGCCATGCCATGGCGGACCAGTTGCGGATCGTCCGCATTGAGGATCAGGCGCCCACCCGGCTCCACGCTCCGCGCCGGCAGGAATTTCGCCTCGGTCAACCCGGCCAGATCCATGACGCCGTACTCGCCGAGGTGGTCGACGGCCACGTTGGTGATCAAACAGGCGCGGACCCGGGGGATCGTGAGTCCACGCCGCAACAGGCCGCCGCGAGCGACTTCGAGCACGGCGAGGTCGGCACGTGAGTCGCGCACCGCGCGACGGGCGCCGCCGGGCCCCGAATAGTCGCCTTCGTCGACGATTTCGCCGCCGACGCGAACCCAATCGCTCGAACACAGGCCCACAATGCGACCGGTGGCGGCGCCGATCGCGGCGGTCAGGCGGACTGTCGTCGACTTGCCGTTGGTGCCGGTGACCAGTCCGACCGGGATGTCATGCACGCGGTCCCAATCGATGTCGTCGACCGTCGGCAAGGCATCGTCGGGCCAGGCCTGGCATCCAGTGCCGAGCCCCACCGATGCCCTGTCTTCACCGTGAAGAAAGACCACACCCCGGGCACGGGCGGCTGCCTCGATGGCGACCAGAGCGGGATTTCGCTCTTCCGCGATATTCGCGCGTATTGCAACGGCAGCCGGCTCCAGCTCGGACACCGCGGCACCGTCCCATAGCGCCCGCGCCTCCTCCCAGGCCCATTCGACGATCTCCGTCGCCGCGTAGAGGCCATCGATCGGCGCACTGACGGCGAGGCTCGCGCCACCCTGGAACGGCCGTATCGCCGTAATCGATTGGCTCCAGCCCACCGCATCCAACATCCGGCGCGCCTGGCGCCGCCACAGCGCCGCGATATATCCTTCGTCACCGGGCGGCAAGTCGGCCTCACCCGCCGCGCCCGGTCGGTTCATGATCAGATTGGCACCGGTCAGCCGGCGTATGTCGGATAATTCCATGGCCCCACCCACCGCGGCGGAAAGTATCAATCTGCCTCTTCCGGTTCCACCGCGAGGCGCACGCCGCGTTTGTCGCGGACCAGTTGCAGGCTGCCGATCCGGGCGAGGTCGGGCACTTCGGGCGCATCGACCACCGGCCGTGCGTCGGCCAGTGGATCGGGTACCGCTTCGGCCACGGCCGAAGCAGTGGCCTCCACTTCGTCTTCACCATTCTCGTGCGGCCGGTTGAAGTAGATGATCTGTTTCCAGCTGCGCCCGATGTTGTCGCCAAAGATAAGGACGAGGTCTCCCGCCTCGGCCATTTCGAGCGCGGTGGCAACGGCCTTTTCTTCTTCCGGGATTACCTCGATAGCGGATTCCGCCACGCCATTCTCGATCAGGGCCCGGCGCATGATCTGCGGCACCTCGTCCGGCCCCCGTCCGCGGGTATTGTCATCGCGACGGCAGATATAATGATCGAACACGCCGGCCAGTGTACGTGCCGCCTCGACGATGTCTTCGTCGCGGCGGTCGCCCGGCAATGCCACGACGCAGATGCGGCGGCCCGGAGGGTCCAGTTGTTCGACAAGCCGGCACATCGCGGCCATCGCGCTGGGATTGTGGCCATAATCGAGGATGACCTTGAACGGATGCTCGTCGAATACGTTCATGCGACCGGGCGCCTGGAAATAGGAGGTCGTAAACGTCCGCAGCCCGTGCCGGATGTCTTCCAGGTTTTGGTCCAGGCTGTAGGCGATGGCCACCGCACACATCGCGTTCTGAACGTTGAACATGGCCCGGCCTTCAAGCGTGGCAGGAATGAGGTGCGTCCACATCAGCGGGATATGGGCGCCATTGTCGTAGATGGTGACCATATGCCCGTTCATGCCCTGCTCGAGGACAACCGCGCGGCCGCCGGCGCGGACGTGCTCGCGGACCAGGGGATGGGTGGCATTCATGGTGATGTAGCAGAGATTTTCGGCCTCGGTGTGTTCGGCCATCTTGAGGCATAACTCGTCATCCGCGTTAAGGACCGCGGTATTCTTGGCGACTTCGACGACGATGCGCTTGACCTTCGCCATGTCCTCCAGCGTCTCGATGCCCTTCAATCCGAGGTGGTCGGCGGCGATGTTGAGCACGGCACCGACGTCGCACCGTTCATAGCCTAGGCCGCGCCGCAACAAGCCGCCACGCGCCGATTCGAGGACGGCGGCATCGATCGACGGATCGCGCAGGATCATCTGCGCCGCCACCGGCCCGGTCATATCCCCCTTTACCGTCAAATTGCCGTCTATATAGACGCCATCGGTGGTCGCCAATCCCACCGTGTTGCCGGACATCTTGAAGATGTGCGCGACCATCCTTGCGGTGGTCGTTTTGCCGTTGGTCCCGGTGATCGTCGCGATCGGAATCCGCGACGGCATCCCCGGCGGAAACAGCATGTCCATGACCGGCCCGGCCACGTCCCGTGATTGGCCTTCGCTGGGCGCCACATGCATGCGGAATCCGGGTGCCGCGTTGACTTCGCAGATCGCCGCGCCGGTTTCCTTGAATGACTTGCTGATGTCCGAGCACAGGAAATCGACACCGCCGACATCGAGCCCCACCGCCTTCACCGCGCGTACCGCCATGTCCCGGTTGTCCGGATGAACGATGTCGGTGACGTCAATCGCGGTGCCGCCGGTCGAAAGGTTGGCCGTCGACCGCAGATGGACGACTTCGCCGGCGGGCGGAACGCTGTCCTTGGTGTAGCCCAGCTTCTCGAGCATCTGGTTCGCCTGACGGTCGAGCTCGATGCGGGTCAAGACCTTCTCATGGCCGACGCCGCGCCGAGGGTCGCTGTTGACCTCCGCGACCAGCTCTTTGACGGTTTGGGTGCCGTCACCGATGACATGGCCCGGAACCCGCTTCGACACGGCGATCAGCTCTCCGTTCACCACCAGCATGCGGTGGTCGAGGCCTTGAATGAACGACTCGATGATGACTGCTTGGCTGCTGCGATTGTTGGATTGCGCATGCTCGAAGGCGGCGCCCACCGCCTCGGCGTCGGCGACCCCGATGGAGATGCCGCGACCGTGGTTCGCGTTGAGCGGCTTGACGACGACCGGATATCCGATTCGTCCCGCCGCGCGCACGGCATCCTCCGCACCGTAGACGAGGCGCTGCTTCGGCACCGGCAAGCCGAGGTCGGCGAGAATCCTGTTCGTTTCCTCCTTGTCGGAGGCCAATTCGACGGCGATGTGATGGGTCTCGCTGGTTACCGTCGCCTGGATACGGCGTTGGAACCGTCCGTGACCGAGCTGGACCAGGCTCTGCGCGTTCAGCCGGATCCAGGGAATGTCGCGTTCCCGCGCTGCCTTGACCAGCGAGGCCGTGCTGGGGCCGAGCGCACGGCGCTGAGCAAAGCGAATAAACGCGTCACGCTCTTCGTCGAATACGAAATCAGGCCGCCGGAGATCTTCGTCGACCAGGTCCTGCGGCAGGAGATGGTGGATCAGGTCGAGCGCCAGCTGTCCGGCCTGAAGTCCGACTTCCTCCTGTTCGTATTCGTAAACCATGTTGTAGACGCCGGCCTCGCCGGCGCCGCGGGTCTTGCCGAAGCTGACTTCGGCCCCGGCGACGTTCTGCAACTCGATCGCCGCATGCTCCCAGACATGGCCCATCCAAGTGCCCTCTTCATCGCGCAGGCGGCGGACGAATCCGCCCGGCTCGCCATAGGAGCACCCGTGTTCGTGCAGGCCGGGCAGCGTTTCCAGCAGAGGGCCGATGAAACCCTCGCCCAAACGGCCTGTCGGCCATTCTTCGAGGATCCCGATATCGACAAGATGTCGGATCATCGGGAAGAGCGCATAGATGTTCGGTCCTCGATAGACCGATGTGTCGAGGATCCGCATGACCCAGTTCTCCCTGCCTTTAGCTGCGTTGGTCCGCAGGATTTGCCGCTCGGGTCGTCAAATCGTAACGATCACCCTGAAGCATTATATGCAACCTGACGCCGATTAGGCCAATTGGATCGCCGAGCCGTGCCGAATCCATCGAGGAGCGATCGATATGGCTGGGATCGATGACCGTCAATCCCCCGCTGCCCAACACTTCGATCCGATCCTCGGGATCGATAAACGCCGCCGTGTCCTCATCGAGACCAATGCCGACGGCGAACGGATTATAGGCCAGCGCGGTCAGCAATCGTCCCAACCGATCGCGTTGCCTGAAATGTTGATCGATGATGATCTTGTTGGTCAGGCCGAGGCCGGGGGCGAGGTGTACCATCCCGCTGCGCGGCGTGGCGCCATCCGCGCCGTGGGCGATCATGTGCTCACACAGAAAGGCCGCGCCGGCGGAGGTTCCTGCGATTGGAACCCCGTCGGCGTTGCGGCGGCGCAGAATTCGGGCCACCGAGGTGCCGCCGATATTGGTCGACAAGCGCAACTGGTTACCACCGGTTAAGAAGACCCCGGTCGCCGCGGTGATCTGCTCGTGCACCGATTCGATTTCGCAATCGCTTCGGCTTTCTATCCTGACGATGTCGACCCGTGGCACACCAAGCTGGCGAAAGACTTTCTTGTGCTGGGACCCCGCCGTCTTGAGCCGCGACGCGGCTGGAATCACGACGATCCGTCCGTCCGGACCACCGCTGAGTTCAGCGAATCGCGACAAAATCTCAGACGATCGAACTTTGCGCTCACCGCCACCAATCGGGATGATCCATCCCCGCTGCCCGTGGTCGGGCGCCATCGCAGGACACACGTTCCGAACTTCCCCTAGCTGGCGAAAAGGGCGCTAACATCGGGGATCGTCGATGTGCCGTCAAGCATAGACAGAGGGGAATTTATAACTAATCGATCCGGCCTTTGCGGCGGCCATAAAGAAGCGTCACGTTGATCCGCCGATGCTCCCTTACCGCGCACGCAAATGGGATTTGGATATCGTCGCCCGGCGGCCGTCCGTCACCGGTTCGGCGGCCCGATTCTTTGGCCAGCCGATCCCGGCGACGCCGTTCGCGACGGTTGGGACTATCGGCCATGGTCACGATACGCCCTCAATCTCCTGGACACGCGTCACCGCGTGCCGATTTCATATACCAAATACACGAACTTTCGTAGTCCGTCGCGGCCGTCATCCAGGTGACGGGGATATCGAAACCGGCTTGTGAGTGTTTGGCGCCCGTCTTATCCTCTGTTGTCGGGCAATGGTCGTGGACGGTTCGGCACTCCGCGCGGGCGGCTGTTGAGGCCCAAAACGACCACGTCCGGCACCGGTCAGGGAGGGCACAAAATGGTGGATAAGAACGATAAGACGGAGAGCAAATCGGCCAAATCCGATGCGGCTTCAAAAAAACCTCAATCCGGAGCCCCAACCTCGGATACGGGCCCGGCGAAGGGAGAGGCTATTTCAGCCGAGGTAAAAAAGCCCGCTCCGGCTGCGCCGTCGCCGGAGACACCAAAACCGACACCGAAGCCCGAAAAGCCGGCCGCGTCGTCAGCGACCGAAAAGAGTGCCGCCAAACAAACGACGGCGAGCGGCGGGTCGACAAAACCGCCGGTGCAGTCGAAGCCTGCGGCGACGGCGCGGCCCGGCGGCGAAAAACCGTTACGCCCGACCTCGGGCTCGGCCGCCGGAACGACTTCGTCCGGGGTCGATTGGAGCCTGCCAAATGGGTTGCGCTCACCGTGGCTCGTCTCTGGCCTTATGGCAGTTATCCTCGTCATCGTCATCGTCGTTCTGGTTGGGATTTATGATTCGCGCTCCGCTGCCCTCCGGTCCGAGCAGCAACGCCTGACCGAAGCGGTCGCGAACCTGACGCAGCAGCTCGAGGACGAACATTCGGCCGCCGGCGAATCGGGCAGCGCGGTCGCCGCGCTAGAGGCGATCAAGCAGGAGATCGCCGACGCCAAGACGCAGCACGAAGAAGTGACCGCGGCAATCACTGGCCTGAGCGAACAGAAAGCGCTTGCCGAAACCGAGTTGTCGACGACCCGTGAACAGATCGCGGCGAGCCGCGATGTGCTCGACGCCGTTGAGAAGGAATTGACAGTCTTTCAGACCGACGTCGAAGAGCTGATGGCGGAGCAGGAAAAGGCGACGGCACTGGAACAAAAAGTCACCGATCTCAGTGCGCAAATCGAGGAGCTCGAAAAGCAGCGCGCCGACCTGAGTGGCCTGGTCGCGGCAACGGCCAAGGAGCTCGAACAGGCGGTGACGGGCCTCCGGTCGATCCAGCAGCAACTGGGTGAATAGCCCCAATCGGGCAGCGCCCGGTGGCGATCATCCGATTTGATCGGAAACTATCGAACCGGTGATTGTTGCGCCGGTTCAAACCGACGATGTTATTTACTAGAATAGGCGCCGGAACGTGCCCGGTAGCGGCGCGCCTTGTATCAAAATCAACGCACTCTGGAGATCATCATGGCGAATGTCGACTGGTATATCGAAGGCGTCGAATTTGGCAATTGCAACTGCGATTACGGCTGCCCGTGTCAGTTCGAGAGCCTACCATCGGAGGGTCATTGCCGCGGCTTCGAAGTTCTGCGCATCGACAAAGGCCACTTTGGCGACGTCAAGCTGGACGGTCTCTGTGCCGCCATTCTCTATGCCTGGCCAGGACCCATATTCGAAGGCAATGGTGAAATGCTGGTGATCGTCGACGAACGCGCGGACGAAAGCCAGAGGGATGCGTTGATCAAGGTGCTCCACGGCGAGGAAACTCTTGATGAGGCGACCCACTGGTGGGTCTTCCGGGCCATGTCGAGCACGGCGCACAAACACCTGGTCAAACCGATCGAGTTCGAAATCGATGTCGAAGCGCGAACGGCGCGGGTCTCTATTCCTGGCGTTCTCGAATCGACCGGGCGGCCGATCAAGAGTCCGGCGACGGGCGAAGAACACCGCGTCCGCATCGACATCCCCAACGGGATCGAGTTCGAATTGGCCGAAGTCGGCAGCGCCACGACCAAGGCCGGTGCGGCGATCAAGTTGGACATCGACGACCGCTATGGCCAGTTCAACAAAATACGCCACTCCGGTTCGGGCGTCGTTCACTGAGCGTGCGGCACTCGGTAGCCGTCGCGGCAGTCGACGTCGCGCCGTGACTAGGTCTGCGCTCGCCATCCGGTCAGCGCGGTTGATTGCCGCGCGCCGAGGCCTCGGCAGATTCCGAACACCGGCGGTCTAAACAGGAGCCCGCAGGAATGAATTCCTCATCCACGCTCGAAACAATCTTGAAAAATGATCGGTTCGTCGTGATCGGCGGTCTGGCCGTCGTCATTGTTTTGTCGTGGATTTACATATTGCTCGGCGGCGGCATGGGAATGACCGCCTTCGAGATGACCACCGAGCCATTTCCGTCACCGAGCGGCTCGATGCCGTCCGAAATGGCTGAGCAAAACGGCCAAAAGACGCCCCCCGACACGATGACCATGGAGCCCGACACGCCGCCGTCGGAAATGAGCATGGAAATGGCGGGAATGATGCAGCCCGCGGTCTGGACGCTCGATTACGCGGTCCTCATGTTTTTCATGTGGTGGATCATGATGATCGCCATGATGCTGCCGAGCGCGGCACCGATGATCCTGCTTTTCGCCGCCATCAACCGCAAACAGCGGGAGCGCGACGCACCTTTTATTCCGACCGGAATATTTGCCTTCAGCTATTTGGTGACGTGGGCGATGTTCAGTGTCGTCGCGGTTGCCTTGCACTGGGTGCTCGACGTTACCGGATTTCTGACCGGGATGATGCAGAGCACAAGCCTGGTCCTCGGCGGCGTCTTGCTGATCGCGGCCGGGGTCTGGCAGCTGACGCCGCTCAAGCATGCCTGTCTCAAGCACTGCCGGTCGCCATTGCAGTTCATTTCCCATCACTGGCGCAGCGGGCGGATGGGCGCGTTCCGTATGGGGGCCGAGCACGGCGTGTTCTGCCTCGGCTGCTGCTGGTTTCTGATGGGTCTATTGTTCTATGGCGGCGTGATGAACCTCTATTGGATCATCGGGCTGGCGTTGTATGTCTTGCTGGAGAAAACCATGCCCCATGGACATTGGCTCGGTATCGTTACGGGTGTCGGCCTTGCGATCTGGGGAGGGAGTCTTATCGCGCTTACGCTGTGACCGGTCGCACCGGCATATCCTGCCGGCTGGCTTGGACATTCGGTGCCGTGACAAGGTTGCGACCTGCCTTGTCATTTCAGCACTTTGCAGGCAGTTTCTGGCGTTCGTCGTTCCTGCCCCCCGTTCGAGGAGACGTTGGCGCGTGAAAATGCATCGACTGTCGATAGGTGCGATTGCGGTCGCGAGTATCATGAGCCAGATGGGCCCGGCATCGGCCCAGGTTTCGCGAACCCCCAACCTCTGTGATTCGTTGGCCAAAGACCTGTCGTCGCGGTATGCGGTGCAGCTGCTGTCCGGTGCCCCGCGGCGCACGGATCGGGCGCCCGACCCGTTGGTCGGACGTTTCGCCACCGCGGTTCAGCTCTACAGTTCGCTGCAGTGCCCGGTAGTCCCGCTGGCCGACATGCTCGAATGCCTTCAGGTCGCGATGATCGAGGTCGACGGCGACATGCGGGCGATGATCAAGCGCCGGCAGCAGTGCGAACAGCAATACCGTACGACGATCACCGGGTCTGAATAGGCCGGCGGGTCAAGGGTATCCGGTCGTGAGCCAATCCCACCCGACACCCGACAAGTACGCGATGCGCGCTCAGTGGAAGGCGCGCGGGCCGCACTGGGACGGCCAGGCCGACCGTCTGGCGGAGATGGCCGACCGGATGAATCGCCCGTTCATTGAAAAGGCGGGGATTACGCCGGGTCAGAACGTTCTCGACCTCGCCTCCGGGGCCGGCGAGCCGGCGCTCACCATCGCCCGCCTGGTCGGCGGCGGCGGATCCGTGATGGCCACCGACTTGGTCGAGGAAATGCTCGAAGGTTGCCGCCGCCGGGCCGCCGCGGCCGGGATCGGCAATATGTCCTTTCAGATCGCGGACATGGAGATGCTGCCCTTCTCGGACGGCCGTTTCGACCGGGTGACCAGCCGGTTCGGGATCATGTTCGTGCCCCGGGCCGATATTGCGCTCAAGGAAATGCTCCGCGTGCTCAAGCCGGGCGGCAGGACTGCTGTGTTGGTTTGGGGACCGATAGCCGCGACGACCATGTTCACCGCGCTGGCCGACGCCGGACGGCGGGTATTCGGGGACGATCCCAGCTTCGATTTTGAGACGCCCTTTCGATTCGGCGACGATGGCGTCCTCGCCGAATTGTTCCGCACCGCCGGATTCCACAGCGTGGCCGAGCACGATGTTCGATTCACCCCGGAAGCGCCGGCCGACCGGGCGTTCTGGGCGCCCCAGCTGCAACTGTCGATGGGCCCGCGGCTGCGCACCGCGACCGAATCCGAAAAATCCGACCTCGACAAGGCGATTCGGCGCGCCTTCGCGCCCAATCTTGACGGTGCCGTCTATCGGCTTCAGGCGCAGGTCAAGATCGTCACCGGCGACAAGAACGCCGATTGATATATTGGTTCGATATATATCTTGACAGTATATAACGGTTAGGTATATAGGCGTCCGTGGAGGTTGCCATGGACGCCAAGACCCTGTGCCTCGGGATTCTCACCCACCGCGAGGCCTCCGGATACGAAATTCGCAAAGCCTTCGAGGAAGGGCCGTTCCACCACTTCTTCGATGTCGGCTACGGATCGATCTATCCCGCCCTCAACCGGCTGGCCGAGGAGGGTCTGGTTTCGTGCCGCGCCGAATCTCAGGAAAAGCGGCCGGACAAGAAGGTTTATTCGATCACCGAGGAAGGCCGACTGGCGTTTACCAATTCGCTCATGGAACCGCTCACGCGCGACAAGTTGCGCTCGGAGTTCTTGTTTTTCCTATTTTTTGCCGACCTGCTGCCGTCGCGGCATGTCGAGCGTGTCGTCGATGACCGAATCGCCGAAATCAAAGCCCAGGTCGCGCGTATGGAATCCAACGACTGCGGCAAGACCGGCGACCCCTGCAGGCAATTCGTTCACGGTTATGGACTTGCGCTCTATCGCGCAATCGCCACCTACATGGAAGAAAACAAGCACATTCTGATTGATCAGGCCTCGCGCGCGGAATTGGGCGCCAAGGAAACCGAGCCCGCTGTATCCGCAGCGGAATAGCAGCAACACGGAAAGACGAAGATGCAGGCTGGAAAGGCGAAGTTGCCGACGTCGTACCTGATCGCGGGCGTACTCGCATTGGTTGCCGCAACTTGGATTTTGTCGGGCGTCATCGGCGGCTCGGAAAGTCCGGCGACCGCGCCGGCGGCCAACGAATTAGCGGCGGAGACGAAGAAACCGGCGGTCAAGGTCCGGGTCCGCCGACTCGTCGCCGAAACCCACAAACAGGAACTGGTGTTGCGCGGCCAAACCGAGGCCTCGCGTTCGGTCGAGCTCAAGGCCGAGACCAGCAGTGTCGTCGAAACCATCACCGCGAAGGAAGGCAGCCGGGTCAAAGAGGGCCAGGTCATCATCGAATTGGCGCGTGACCATCGTGATGCGCGCCTCGCCGAGGCGCGGGCGCTGGTTCGCCAGCGTGAAGTCGATTTCGCCGCCGCCTCGAAACTCGCCAAGAAGGGTTTTACCGCCGAGACTCGGCTCGCCGAAACCCGAGCCTTGCTCGATGCCGCGCGAGCGGCACTGAAGTCGATCGAGGTCGATCTCGAGGACGTCACGATCGAAGCGCCCTTCGACGGGGTCCTCGAGCGGCGCTACGTCGAGACCGGCGATTTCCTCGATGTCGGCGATCCGGTGGCCCAGGTCATGGACCTCGACCCCCTGTATGTCGTGGCACAGGTCTCGGAACGCGATATCGGCCAGGTCGAGCGTGGCGACGTCGCCACGGCACGGCTTCTCTCGGGTCAGGAGGTCGAAGGCTTTGTGACCTATGTCGGCGCCTCCGCGGATGCCGAAACCCGCACCTTCCGCGTTGAGATCGAGGTGCTGAACCAGGATCTGAAGCTGGCCGACGGGGTGTCGACGGAAGTGCGGCTCTCCATTGATCAGGTCCGCGCACATCTTGTGTCGCCAGCGGTTCTGACGCTCGACGATCTCGGCAATGTCGGCATCAAGACGGTGAACGGCGATAATATTGTCGAATTTCATATCGTCGAAATCGCTTCCGACCAGACGGACGGTATCTGGCTGGCGGGACTTCCCGATACGATCGACCTGATTACCGTCGGTCAGGAATTCGTCAAGCCGGACCAAGTCGTCGAACCGGTCTACGTCCCGGCCGCAGCCGCGCAATGAATGCAATCATCGACGCCGCGCTGAGCCGATCGCGGACGGTTCTCGCCGGTCTGTTTCTGATTCTCGTATCGGGAACCGTGGCCTATATCGAGATTCCCAAGGAATCCGATCCCGATATCAACATTCCGATCATCTACGTCTCGGCGACGCTGACCGGCATCTCGCCGGAGGACTCCGAGCGTCTTCTAATCCGGCCGCTGGAACAGGAACTTCGCACCGTGGAAGGCGTCAAGGAGATGCGCTCCAACGCCTATCAGGGTGGCGCCAACGTGATCCTCGAATTCGAGGCCGGGTTCGACGTCGATGCCGCGCTCGACGACGTCCGCGAAAAAGTCGACGACGCGGAACCGGACCTCCCCGAGGAGGCCGAGGAACCGACCGTCAACGAAGTCAATTTCAGCCTGTTCCCGATCATTCTCGTGACCCTCTCCGGCGAAGTGCCCGAGCGAACCTTGCGCCGCCTCGCAAGAGAGCTTCAGGACCGCCTGGAGACGATCTCGAGCGTGCTCGAGGCGACCATTCCCGGCGATCGCGAGGAGCAAGTCGAGATCATCATCGATCCGCTGCTGGTCGAAAGCTACGGCCTGTCGGAAGGGGAAATTACCGGTGCGGTGGATCGCAGCAACCGGCTCATTGCGGCCGGCAACCTCGATACCGGCCACGGGCGCTTTGCGATCAAGGTGCCGGGCCTGTTCGAGGACGTCCGGCAAATATTGGACATGCCGATCAAGGTCAACGGCGATGCGGCCGTCACGCTTCAGGATATCGCCACCGCGCGGCGCGGTTACGAGGACGCCGAGGGCTATTCACGCCTCAACGGGCAGAATGCGGTGACGCTCGCGGTCTCCAAGCGGACCGGCGAAAACATCATTGAAACCATCGAGTTGGTTCGTGCCGCGGTCGAGGATGAGCGCGGGAACTGGCCCGATGTCATCGATATCAGCTATTCCCAGGACCGCTCGACGCAGATCCGCGACATGCTGCGCGACCTCCAGAACAATGTCATCAGCGCGGTGCTGCTGGTGATGATCGTGGTCGTCGCCGCGCTCGGCCTGCGCACCGCAACCCTCGTCGGCATCGCCGTACCGGGCTCGTTTCTGGCCGCTATCCTGCTGCTTTCGGTGATGGGTTTGACCATTAACATCGTCGTCCTTTTCAGCCTCATCCTTGCTGTCGGTATGCTGGTCGACGGTGCGATCGTCGTCACCGAATACGCCGACCGCAAGATGACCGAGGGCGTCGATCGGCGCGAGGCTTACGGGTTGGCGGCCAAACGTATGGCATGGCCGATCACGGCGTCGACCGCCACCACTTTGGCCGCTTTCCTGCCACTCCTGTTCTGGCCGGGCGTGGTCGGCGAGTTCATGAAATTCTTGCCGATCACGCTGATCGCGACGCTGTCGGCCTCCCTCTTGATGGCGTTGATTTTCGTGCCGACGCTGGGATCGATCATGGGCCGGCCCGGCGGCGCCGTTGACGAAGACACGATGAAGGCGTTGGCGGCCGATGGCGACGCCGACCTTGCCAAGGTACGGGGATTGACGGGGCGATATCTGCGGTTGCTCGACCGTGCCCTGGATCACCCCGGCAAGATTCTGATCGCGGCCGCGCTTGTCCTGATCGGCGTGCAATGGGCCTATGCGAAATTTGGCCACGGCATCGAATTTTTCCCCAACGTCGAACCGGAGCGGGCGGCTTTGCAAATCCATGCGCGCGGCAATCTGTCGATCGACGAGCAAGACGGATTGGTGCGCGAAGTCGAGGTCGTCGTCCTGAACCTCAACCGCGAGCATGGCGAGATCGAAACGATCTACGCGACGACCGGACAAAGCGAAGGCCCGTCGGAGGATGCCGAGGACATTATCGGAGTTATCCAGTTACAATTCGTTCCCTGGGATCAGCGCCGGCCGGCCGTCCAGATCCTCGATGAGATACTTTCGGAAACCGCCGGTATCGCGGGAATTTCCGTCGAAACCCGGGAGGAAGAAGCGGGCCCCCCGGTGGGCAAGGCGATCCAGATCGAGGTCAGCGGACGCGACACGGAATTGCTCGACGACACCGTCGGCCTCATCCGCGCACGACTCGATGAGATGTCCGGCCTGACCAACATCGAGGACAGCCGCCCGATACCCGGAATCGAGTGGGAGATCGCCGTCGACCGGTCGCAGGCGGCAAAATTCGGCGCCGACGTCACGACAATCGGCGACTCGATCAAGTTGGTCACCAACGGTTTCGAAATCAGTACCTATCGGCCCGACGACAGCCGCGATGAGATCGATATCGTGGTGCGCTATCCCGAAGCGTACCGGACCATGGACCAGCTCGACCAGATCCGCGTCGCCACCGAATCCGGTTTGGTGCCGATCAGCAATTTCGTAACGCGGACCGCCCAACCGAAGGTCGGCACAATCAATCGCATCGACGGCCACCGCGTGCTGACGGTCAAATCGGATGTGCGCGAAGGCGTTCTCGCGGACACCAAGCTCAAGGAAATCCAGGCTTGGCTCGAAACCGTCGACATCGACCCCCGGGTCGACATCGCGTTCAAGGGCGAAGACGAAGAGCAGAAAGAAGCGCAGGACTTCCTCCTGAAAGCCTTCGGCATCGCCCTGTTTATCATGGCGATAATTCTGGTGACCCAATTCAATTCGTTCTACAGCGCGTTCCTCATCCTGACCGCGGTCGTCATGTCGACCATCGGCGTGATGATTGGGCTGATGGTTATCGGCGAGCCGTTCGGCATCGTCATGTCTGGGGTCGGGGTTATTGCGCTGGCCGGGATCGTGGTCAACAACAACATCGTCCTGATCGATACTTTCGACCGCCTCAAACACGGAACCTCGTCCGCCCGTCAGGCGATCTTGCGCACCGGCGCACAGCGCCTCAGGCCGGTTCTCCTGACCACGGTAACGACCGTCCTCGGGTTGATGCCGATGGTGTTGCGGATGAACGTGGACTTCGCTACCCGAGAGGTCGCGATCGGCGCCCCGTCGACCCAATGGTGGACCCAACTCTCGACCGCCATTGTGTTCGGCCTAAGCTTCGCCACCGTGCTGACGTTGATCGTGACCCCGTCCGCGCTGATGCTCCGCACCAATGTCGCGGAATGGCGGCAAGACCGGCGTCGGCGCAGGATCGGCCGCGACCGCCCCGCGACGAGCTAAGCGGCCACCAGGCGTACGGCTTTAGAATCCGACCGCAGATGAATTGAGTGGAATCTGCTGACTGCGGTTCCTTCCATGCGCCCAGATAGCGAGGCGGACGCAAGATAGGGCTCGGGACCGCCCATGCCGAGTGAGACTATTTAGGCCCGCCCGTCGCAAGTGATATGACCTACGAAGAATGGGCGCCAGCGCCGCCGCACATACCCGACCCAGTCGGCGCGGGGTCGACCGCCGACGGCGGCCGAGCGAAATGCAGTGAACACCCTGTACAATATGGCGCCATCGACGGCCAATTGCGGATGTTGCGGCGGGTATTTCCACCTTACGCAATAGCGCAGCGGAATTTATACCGGCGGCGCGTCGATAATACTGGCATCCCCTCAACCGTCACCTGGCGGTGGGTGCGCGTCGAGCCACGATGCCACCGCCGAGCCTTGAACCACCGTCGCGAGCATCCGTCTCGTCATCCGCGGGCTTACAAGAGCGTGATGGAACGTATTCGGTTTGCGTCAGATTCCAGGCAATCAAATTACTGCCAAATGCTAGAGTATTTTTCTATGTCTTTTTCCAATTTTTCTTTTGCTTTTTGAAGTTTGCCCTGGGTTTTTTCTAAATTCTTTTCCGCTTTTCTTATCTCTTTTTCATTTCCACTCGCTTTCACTGCGGTTAGATTAGCTTCGGCTGCTTCAACCTCGTCTTGATAGAACCAAACAGCACGCCCTCGTTCCGCGATTTTTTCTTCCTGTTGATCCCTCAAATCGCCGTCATCACAATACTGATTCACGGCTGACAACGCCTATTGCAGGCCGGCATCCCGATATTGATTGCCATATTGTTGTGCGTACTCTCTTTGCACCTCGAGAATACACATTCTTCTTTCACAGCCGGTCAAATCCATACATCGATCCATCGACGCAATACTAGGGCCGGAGAAAAAAAGTGCCGCCGATGCGATAGGTATCAATTTCCCCAAATTCATTCTGGCCTCCCTTTGGTGTTATCCGAAGGACACCGTGCTCGTTGCGTCACACCAAGACTATTCAGTCCAAGTTACCATAAGTGGTACCATTGATCCACGGGGTTTCCAGTCTTGACCCGAAAAAAATAGAGTGATTTCAATTTGATGCGACCCCATCGCGGTTTGATTAGCGATGCAGGATCACAACTCTTTGGACCTCAATTACTCGCCGATAGGTGTCGCCGAGCGGAATGACGTCATCCAGACGACCAGAGGGTCGGCGCGTCTGCCTCGATCGCGCCGCACCTGACCACGGTAACGACCGTCCTCGGGTTGATGCCGATGGCGTTGCGGATGAACGTGGATTTCGTCACCCGAGAGATCGCGGTCGGCGCCCCGTCGACCCAGTGGTGGACCCAACTTTCGACCGCCCCGCGACGAGCTAAGCGGGCACCGGATTAGGAGCCCTGGAACTCCATTCGCTCTAGATCTTCGGACCACGTCGGTCGTGAACGTCGCTTTCGTCACCGACACTGATGAAGGCGCCGTCTTCTTCCTCGTCGTCGATCATTTGGCTCGCCGCCCGCAACCGCCGGTACATGCGATAACTGAACGGAATGCTGACGATATAGGCGAGCCCGACCGCGGTCAGGGTCAGCCACGGAGCGCTGGCGAAAAACCCGGCCAGCAGCCCCACCGCAAGGAGGATCGGCAGCACGAAGTGGCGCGGAATCCGGTCGTGCTTGAGCGAAAACGTCGGCAACTGGCTGACCATCAAGGCGGCGACCGCGACCAGCACGATTCCGGTGATGATCGGCGAACGGAACACCTCGGACTGAAAGCCGAACGACATGATCATCGGCCAAATCGCCAAGCCCGCCCCGGCCGGCGCCGGTGCCCCGGTGAAAAAGCGATTGGCCCAAACCGGCCGGTCCGGCTTTTCGAGACGGGTATTGAAGCGCGCCAGGCGCAAAGCACAACAGACCGCGAATAGCATGACCGCGGCCCAGCCCACGCTGCCTGCCTCATGCAGGCTCCAAAAGAAGACCAGGACGGCCGGCGCGACGCCGAAGCAGACGATATCGGAAAGCGAATCGAGCTCGGCGCCGAACTTGCTGGTCTGGCCGAGCATCCGTGCGATACGGCCATCGAGGCCGTCGAATATTCCCGCCACCACGATGGCGATGACCGCGGCCTCCCACCGTTCCTGCAATCCGAAGCGAATGGCGGTCAATCCCGCGCACAGCGCCAGGATGGTCAGGACGTTGGGGATCATCCGGTTGATCGGCAGGTCGCGAAGACGCGGACGGCGCTGCATCACTCGTTTCTTTTCGTCGATCGTCACCGGCCCTCCTCAATCCACCGCGTCAGGAAAGATACGCCACGACCGTCTCGCCACCGATCATTCGCTGACCTTTCGAGACCACCGGCGTGACCCCCGGAGGAAGATAGAGGTCGACCCGGCTGCCGAAGCGGATGATCCCATAGCGGTCTCCGGCGCGGACATATTGCCCATCGCTAAGATCGCATTTTATCCGCCGCGCAACCAGTCCGGCAATTTGGACAAACGCCAACTCTCGGTCGTCGGGGAGGCGCAGCGACACGGCCATGCGCTCGTTTTCCTCGCTCGCCTTGTCTAGTGAGGCATTCAGGAACTTGCCGGCATGATAGGCGGTCTTGATGACCTGTCCGTCGGCCGGAACACGGTTTACATGAACGTCGAAGACATTGAGAAAGACGCTGACGCGCGGCATCGGATCGGACCCGAGCTCGAGATCGGCCGGCGGGGCCGCCATAGCAACAGCCTGAACCACACCGTCGCCCGGCGACAGGACGACTTTTTCCAAGGGCGGCGGCACGCGATCCGGATCGCGAAAGAAATAGACGCACCACGCCGTTGCGATCGCCCCGAGCCAGCCCAGCGGACCGTAAATGATGGCCAATACGACGGAAGCCAGCACAAACAATCCGATGAACGGCCAGCCCTCGCGATGGACGGGAACGAACACCGTCTTTAGCATGTCGGCGATCACACGGGACCGCGAATCGTCGTCTTGTGAGGACACGAACGTCAGATACAAAGTTGTGGGAATTTCGGTCTAGCGCGATTCGGCCAAACCTGAAAGCACTTTACTCGGTCGCGCTCGGCTCGGCTGCGATGACGTTTACGACCGGCGGCACCGCCATCAGGTAGGCGGCAATGGCCTTGAGGTCGTCATCGGTAAGCTTGCTGGTATCGTCGCGAACGACCCTGCTCATGACCGATCCGACGACATCGCCATCGGGCAGGATGCCGGTCCGAAGCATGAAAGTAATGTCGACCGTGCTCCAGTCGCCAATCCCCGTCTCCGGATCGGGCGTGATGTTCGGCACCCGCTCGCCTTCGGGACCATCGCGATTTCCGGCGAGATATTTGTCGCTCTCGAAACCGCCGAGAAATCCCCGTGGGGTATGGCATTCGCTGCAATGGGCGAGGGCCTGGACGAGATAGGCGCCGCGATTCCAAGCCTCGCTTTGCCCGGGGTCGGGAACGAAGGCTCCGGGGTCGAAATAGAGCCAGCGCCAAAACGTCAGCAGGAACCGCCACGAAAACGGAAAATCGAGTTCGTGGGGTCGATCCGGCACGTCGGCCGCCGGGACGGTCTGGATATAGGCCCACAGGTCGATCGCGTCCTGCGGCGCCATTTTGGTATAGGACGTGTAGGGAAACGCAGGGTAGTAGTTGCTGCCATCGGGCGAAACGCCTGCGGTGACCGCGGTGACGAAATCGGCCTCAGACCACGCTCCTATCCCGTGGTTCGGATCGGGGGTGATGTTCGGCGGATAGAATGTGCCGAAAGGCGTGATCAGAGGCGCCCCGCCGGCGAGCAACCCGCCGCCGCCCTTCTCATCGGTATGGCAGGCCTTGCATCCGGCGGCCTGGAATATATAGGCGCCGCGCTCGGCGGAACCGGCAGCGAAAGCCGGCCCCGCAAATGCGAACGCGGCAAGGGCGAGGAGGGCGACGACAACCGATCGCCGCCCCGTCATGCTCATCGATCTCGCAGGCGAGTAAACCGCATCGATCCCCGGACGCGGGCTAGTCCTTCTTCACGCGATAGGTGTCGTGACACGCGCCACAGGCTTTGCCGGTTACCCCTACGGCGGCCCCGATCGCGGCCATATCACCGCCCTGGGCCGCTGCGACCAATTTTTCGGCGGCATCGCGCAAACCATTGGCCTTGCCCTCGAACCCGGACCAGTCGGTCCAGATATCCGGCTTGGCGGTCGTCTCCGCGGCGGTATTGCCGGGATTCTCCTGAAACACGGACGTAATAAGCGTCGACATCACGACGATACTCGCCGCACGGTCCTCGATCGGCGCCGCCCCCGCGCTGACCTCACCTTTTACGACCATCGCGATCGATCCCATATGGGCGCCGATCGATTTCATCAGGAGCTGGCGATACTTGATCACATTTGCGGGGTCATCGGCGGCACCGGCGGGGAATACCATTCCAAGACCGAGGCCGATCGCAAGAATACCAATTACGCCATAGGACGCCGTCTTTTTCTGCATCGAAGAATCTCCATCCACTCGTTCGAAATCAACGCACGAAGCCTTCCCGTCATACACCGGCGAATTTCGCACTTCGCAGGCGACAGGCCAGTCACGGACAAATACTATGCGGATTCACAAGAAACATGCATGAACCTATTGTGAGCGAGATGAAATGAACGGCATTTCTTCGATCTGTGTCTATTGTGGTTCCTCCGACGGTCATAGCCAGGAGTTGCGCGATCAAGTGGCGGATTTCGGCCGAATTCTCGCCGAAAACGAGATTCGCCTGGTCTATGGCGGCGGCAAGGTGGGGCTGATGGGGATCGTCGCCGATGCCGTACTCGCGACGGGCGGGGCCGTGACCGGTATCATCCCCTATTTCCTTGACGATCGCGAACGCGGCCACAAGGGGGTCACCGAGTTGATCAAGACCGACAATATGCACGCGCGGAAACACGTCATGTTCGAACGGAGCGACGCATTCGTCGCCCTTCCCGGCGGTATCGGCACTCTCGACGAGATGTTCGAGGTCATCAGCTGGCACCAGCTGGGGCTCCACGACAAACCGATCGTGTTCGCCAACCTCGACGGCTATTGGCAACCGCTGCAGGATATGATCGCATCCATCGTCGGCGCCGGATTCGCGAGTCAACCGCGCGGCGTGCTCTACGAATTCGCCGACACTGTCGACACAATTCTGCCGACCATCGCCCGTCATCGCGAGAGTGCCGTGCGCGCACGAGCCGACCGTCTGTAGAGTTCCATTCCGTCCTTGCGCTCGGCCACACGGGTGCTATTTTCGCGGCGCAATTCCCGCCGTCGCAAATTACCGCCACCAGGAGAATCGATGAGCAAGATTCAGGTCAAGAACCCCATCGTCGAACTCGATGGCGACGAGATGACGCGCATCATCTGGCAGTTCATCAAGGACAAACTTGTCCTGCCTTACCTCGATGTCGATTTGATCTATTTCGATCTCGGCATCCAAAGCCGCGACGCCAGCGACGATCAGATCACCGTCGATTCGGCCAACGCGATCAAGCAGCATGGCGTCGGCGTCAAATGTGCGACGATCACGCCCGACGAAGCGCGGGTGGCCGAATTCGGGCTCAAGGAGATGTGGCGATCGCCCAACGGCACCATCCGCAACATCCTCGGCGGCACCGTTTTCCGCGAGCCGATCATCTGCCGCAACGTGCCGCGCCTGGTTCCGGGCTGGACCGAACCGATCGTCATCGGCCGCCACGCGTTCGGCGATCAATACCGGGCCACCGACTTCGTCGTACCGAGTACCGGCAAGCTGACCATCACCTTCCACCCCGACGACGGCGGCGCGCCGATCGAACGCGAAGTCTTCGATTTCCCCGGCGGCGGTGTCGCCATGGCGATGTACAATCTCGACGATTCGATCCGCGGTTTCGCACGATCGTGCCTGAATTACGGTCTCAACCGCGGCTGGCCGGTCTATCTCTCGACCAAGAACACGATCCTCAAGGCCTATGACGGCCGCTTCAAGGATTTGTTCCAGGAGGTCTTCGACACGGAATTCGCCGACCGATATCGCGAAAAAGGCGTCACCTACGAGCACCGCCTGATCGACGACATGGTCGCGGCCGCCCTGAAATGGAACGGTGGTTTCATCTGGGCGTGCAAGAACTATGACGGCGACGTGCAATCGGACACCGTCGCCCAGGGTTTCGGCTCGCTGGGCCTGATGACCTCGGTGTTGATGGCGCCCGACGGCAAGACGGTCGAGGCCGAGGCGGCGCACGGTACGGTGACCCGGCACTTCCGCGAACATGAGAAGGGTCGCGAAACGTCGACCAACCCGATCGCGTCGATCTTCGCCTGGACGCGCGGCCTCAAATACCGCGGCCAATTCGACGACACGCCGGATGTGACCGGCTTCGCCGAAACCCTTGAGCGGGTCTGCGTCGAAACCGTCGAATCCGGGTTCATGACCAAGGACCTGGCATTGTTGGTCGGCCCCGACCAAGGTTGGCTGACGACGCAACAATTCCTCGACAAACTCGACGACAACCTCAAGCAGGCCATGGCCTAGAACGCTTCGTGGAGACTTACAGATGAAAATTCTCAGCCGCCTCATCGGCGCACTACTATTGGTGACGATTATGACTTCGACGGATTCCGCGCAAGCGCTCGATCCCGAAAATACGCTCTATCTCGATCTTGAAAACGGTCGCGTGGTAATCGAATTGCGGCCCGATCTGGCGCCCGGTCACGTGGCCCGCATCAAGGAGCTGGTCCGCCAGGGCTTCTATGACGGCATCGTGTTCCACCGCGTAATGCCGGGATTCATGGCGCAGACTGGCGACCCCACCGGAACCGGAACCGGCGGTTCGGGACAGAACCTCAATGCCGAGTTCTCGCTGGAGCCCCACGTCCGCGGAACCGTTTCGATGGCCCGCGCGTCGAGCCCGGACAGCGCCGACAGCCAGTTCTTCATCGTCTATGCCGATGCCAATTTCCTCGACGGCAAATACACCGTGTGGGGCAACGTCGTCGAAGGGATGGAGGCGGTCGACCTTATCAAGGCCGGCGAGCAATCGAACAACGGCATCGTCGAGGGCGAACGCGACAAGATCATCCGCGCCCGGATCGCCGCCGACGTCGACTAGGGATCGATGGCGGGGCCACGGTGGACGCGGCGCCCGGAAGGTTCGAACTGGGGCGACTTCGGTGCCGACGATCAATACGGCCGGCTCAATTTGCTGACCCCCGAACGCGTTCGCAATGCGGCGCGGGAGGTTCGCACCGGCCTCGCCTTCTGCCTCAGCCTGCCGCTCGATTTCCCCGGCGGCAACGTCCTCAACCCGCGCCGCCACCCGCCGCGCTTGGCGCCGACACTGCTTGGTGACGACGCCTACATCAATTTCCCGATGGCGCGGCTCGACCCCGAAAATACCGATGTCGTCAGCGACGATCAAGTCCTGCTGTGGTGCCAGTATTCGACCCAATGGGATTCGCTGGCCCATGTCGGGGCGTGGTTCGACGCCGATGGCGATGGCGTCGCGGAGAAAGTCTATTACAACGGATTTCGCGCCGGCAGCGACGTCCACGGGCCGATCGACTATGACGGCGAAGGCAGCGTCGAAGAGGGTGCCACCGGTGCCCGCGCGCTGGCCGTCGACCGCCTTGCGGTCAAGCCGGTCCAGGGTCGGGGGGTCCTTGTCGACCTCGCCGCCCATTTCGGCCGCGCGCGCAAATTGGTCGATCTCGAGACCCTCGAAAAGGTGATGGCGGCGGACGGTGTCGAGATCGAAACCGGCGACATTCTCGTGCTTCGGACCGGATTTGCCGAGGTGCTATTGGAGATGAATCGCCAACCCGATATTGCCGTTCTCAACGAGTCGTGCGCGGTCCTCGACGGTCGTGACGAGGGGCTCTTGCGATGGATCACCGACCGCGGCATCGCTGCCATCTGCGCCGACAATTATGCGGTGGAGGCCTACCCGGCCCGCGTCGCGAAGGGTCCGCGCCCTGCCCTGCCCCTCCACCATCACTGCCTGTTCAAGCTCGGTTTGCCGCTGGCGGAGCTTTGGTTTCTAGCCGAGCTCGCGGCTTGGCTGCGCGAAAACGGCCGCCACAGTTTTCTGCTGACCGCGCCACCCCTGCGGCTGCCGGGCGCATTCGGCTCGCCGGTGACGCCGGTGGCGACGGTGTAGCGTCTCGTGATCGGTGTAAGGGCGCGGTGAAATTAGCAGGAATTCGCAAGCGACCGAGTCGGATCGTCGGGTCGCGTCTCGGCAAAATAGGACTTGAGATCCGAGACGAAGGCGTCGGCAAGGCGCGTTCCCGGCCAGTGGCTGGGCCGGATCAACGAGATGTCGAAGCCGATGCGGGGCCGGAACGGACGAACGACGAGTCCGCCGCCGGCATGTTCCGACACCGTCACCGGGTCGAGCAGGCAGATGCCAATCCCTTGCGCGACGAGCGCACAGGCCGCCGTCGTGGTGAAGGTGTCCACTCGCCGCCGCGGGCGCACCTGTGATCGCTCGAGCGTGGCTTCGACAGAAAGCCGCCAGCGATCGAAATTGGTCAGCGTAATAAGATCCTGACCGTTGAAATCATCGGGACCGACCTCCGCCTTTGCCGCGAGAGGGTGGCCGGGCGGGGCGACACATAGCAGTTCCAGATCCATCAACGGCTCGCTGACGATTCCGGCCATCTCGCCGGGGAGCATGGCGAGGCCGACATCGACCTGTCGCGCCGCCACCCATTCGGCGATCCTTGCCGAACTCCGCACCGGCAGCGAGACAGAGACCTCGGGGCGGCCATCGAGAAAGTGGCGCAACATGCCGGGAAGCCAGGAATTCGACAGCAGCGGCAGGGTGCCGACGACGACGTGACCGCGGCGCGATTCCCGCAGATCGTCGGAAAACCGATTGAGGCCGTCAAGACCGACATAGACCCGCTCGACCTGATCGAACAAGGCGTGCGCCTCGGGCAACGGTTCGATTCGGCTGCCGGCGCGCCGGAACAAGGCAAACCCGAGCTCGTCTTCGAGACGGCGCAGATGCTTGCTGACAGCGGGTTGAGAGACGGAGAGACGGCGCGCCGCTTCGGTCACCGAACCGGCCTCCATCACGGCGCGAAAAATCTCGACTTGGCGAATATTCACCGCGGCCTCCGGTCAGTTGACGCGCCCGGCATCGGGTTAGGGTCGACGGCCATGGATCACCATCATAACCAAACTGAATACTCTTAACAAATAAATGTATTCGAGGTTATATCGCGGGCGCGGTAACGTCGATCAACCGAACGCTGTGATCCGCATATCGCAGTTCGCCCAATCGGATCGAGGTCCGCCGCCATGCTCGACACGGTCGAATCAATCCTACCGTTTCCCGAAGCGAGCTATGACGCACCTCTGGCTGTCGTCCAAGAGGCGCTGGCGGCCGACGGGCTGGCTGGCGCGCTCCTGTTCGACCCCGAGAACATTTTTTGGCTGACCGGATTTCAGACGATTGGCTATTTCACACTGCAATGCCTGTGGGTGCCGCGCGCCGGCGCGCCGGTCCTGATCTCGCGAATGGTCAACCAGCGGCTGGCCGAAGCGACGCCGACGATCGGCTCCTTCGCGGGGATCAGCGACACCGCCGAACCGGTCGCTATCATCGCCGATGTCTTGACCGCCGCGACCGACGACAAAGCTATCATTGGGCTCGAGACCGCGGCTTGGTATCTAACCGTGGACACCTATCTAGCGTTGCAGGACCGTGTTGGAAGAGCGTTCCGGCCCTGGAACGGCACCATCGAGGAACAACGCAAACGCAAATCCGTCGATCAGCTCGACCGCATCCGGCAGGCGGCGCGGGCCGCCGAAGCGGGGATGGCGGCGGCGTTGACCGCGATTTCGCCGGGCCGCACCGAGAACGATATCGCGGCCGCCATGCATCAGGCCACAATCGCCGCCGGCAGCGAGTATCTCGGCCACCCGCCCTTGGTCGTCGCCGGCGAGCGCAGCGCGCTGTGCTTTGCCATGTGGCGACGGCGGCCGCTCAAGCGCGGCGATATCGTTCTGCTTGAGAACGCCGGCTGCGTCGACCGCTACCATGCCATGCTGTCACGGACCGCGGTCATCGGCCCGCCGACCGCCGAACAGAAGCGCGCCGCCGACACCTCGATCGGCATGCTTGACGCCGCCATCGACGCGATCCGGCCTGGCGTGACCTCGGACACGGTCGACGCCGCCTGCCATCGCGTCGCCGAAGCGGCCGGGCTGGCGCGCTATTCTTTCAACCGCACCGCCTATGCCATTGGCATCGGGTTTCCGCCGAACTGGGCCGAGGGCCGGTTCCTGTCGTTGCGCGCCGGCGACGCTACGGTGCTCGAGCCGGGCATGGTCTTTCACATCGTCGGCGGCGCCCTATTCCTCGAGGATTACGGCGTTCTTTTCTCCGACAGCATACTGGTCACCGAAGACGGCTGCGAGCCGATCACCACTCATCCGCGAAAGTTGGTCGTGATCGACGATTGAACGTCGACCGCGGCATCGACACCTAAGGGAGGTCAAAATGACTATTCGAACAGCACGACACGCCGTCACCATTGCCATGTTGGCAGGCTCAATCGGTTATTTCGGTACTGCCGGATCGGCCCAATCGGCCGAAAAATGGGATATGCCGGCGGCCTACTCCGCGAAGAACTTCATCTCGCAGAGCTATATCGCCTTCGCCGAGGAGGTCACCAAGAACTCGAACGGTGAGCTCGAGATCGTCGTCCATCCCGCCGGCTCGCTCTACAAAGGCGCCGAGATCTTGCGCGCGGTGCGCTCCGGCCAGGTTCCGATCGGCGCCCGGTATATCGGCGCCCACGCCACCGAGGACCCGGTCTTCGGCGTCGATACGGTGCCCTTCCTGGCGACCAATATGGACGAGGCCTGGGACCTCTATCAGGCGTCCAAGCCGGCGCTTGACGCGGCACTCGCGGATCGCGGGCTGAAGCTTATCTACGCTGCGGCCTGGCCCCCGCAGGGCCTGTTCGCGAACAAAGAGATCACCGGTGCCGCCGATATGGAAGGGGTCAAATTCCGCGCCTATGACGCGAATACCGTGCGGCTGGCCGAGTTGATGGGGGCAGTCCCCACCAAGACCGAGGCCACGGAAATCTCGCAGGCGTTTTCGACCGGGGTCGCCGAAAGCATGATCGCTTCGGGTGCGATCGGCGTGTTCCAGAAGATCTGGGACTATGTCGACAACTTCTACACGGTCAATGCTTGGATTCCGAAAAGCGTCGTCATCGTCAATCAAGATTCCTGGGATTCGCTCAGCGACGAGACGAAGCAAGTCGTGATGGCGGCGGCGGCAAAGGCGGAGGCCGATGTCTGGAATGCGGTCGACTCGGTCAACGACGGTTACAAGAAGACGCTGGCCGAAAATGGAATGAACGTCGCCGAGCCGAACGAACAGTTGATGTCCGACCTTATCGCCATCGGTCAGACGATGACCAAGGAATGGAGTGCGGAGGCCGGTGATTCGGGTGCCGAGATCATCGAATCCTATCGCGCGATGTAGGACGCCGAGGAGAGCCCGGGGCCGGTTCGCGCGGCGCGTCCGGCCCCGATTTCCGTCGCCATCCAGCGGAACGAGTTCACGCCAATGTTCACCCGCCTCGATCGTTGCCTCAATTGGCTCTACCACGCCTGCGGGCTGATTGCGGCTGCGTTCATTTCCGTCATCGTCCTGCTGGTGCTGATCAATATCGGCAGCCGCGTGGTCGGCACCTTCGTCCCCGGCATGACCGAAATGGCGGGCTACGCGATGGCCGCGGCCGGTGCGTTCGGCCTCGCCTATACCTTCGGCGAACGCGGTCATATCCGAGTCACCATGGTGATCGATGTTTTGCGCGGCCGGGGCCGCTTCTACGTCGAGTTGTGGTCACTCGGTATTGCCACGATCCTCGCCGTCTACCTCGCCGTGTTCTTCGTCCGCATGGTTTACGTCTCGTGGCTTTTCGATGACCGCAGCGACGGTTCGGATGAACTCCTGATCTGGATTCCGCAGGTCCCGACCGCAATCGGCTTCGTCGTCTTCGCCATCTGCCTTGTCCACGCGACCGTCAAGGCGGTGGCCGCCGGCAAGGTCGACGACGGCGGACCGGCGACAACGGGACACTAAGGGCATGGACGAGACCTATCTCGCCATTCTGTTCATTTGCGTTCTGCTCGCCCTACTCGGCAGCGGCGTCTTTATCGGTATCAGCCTGCTCGGCGTCGGTGTGTTCGCGATGGCGGCGTTTACGGGGCGGCCGATCGGCGACGCGATGGCGACGACGATCTGGTCGCACACATCGTTGTGGGGACTCTCGTCCCTGCCGCTGTTCATTTGGATGGGCGAGATCCTATTCCGGACCCGGCTATCGGAGAGCCTGTTCAGCGGCTTGGCACCGTTGATGCGCCGCCTGCCCGGCGGCCTCCTCCACGTCAACGTGGCCGGATGCTCCGTTTTCGCCGCAATCTCGGGCTCGTCGGCCGCGACCCTGATAACGGTCGGCAAGATCACCGTTCCCGAACTGCGCAAGCGCAACTATCCGGAATCGATCTCGCTCGGTACCCTGGCCGGGGCGGGAACTCTCGGGCTGCTGATACCACCCTCAATCACGATGATCGTCTATGGCGTCACGGTACAGGAATCGATCGGCCGGCTCTTTATCGCCGGGATATTGCCGGGCCTCATGCTCGCCGTCCTGTTCTCGGGCTACATTGCCTGTTGGGGCCTGTTCTCGGCCGAAGGACGCACCCACCGGGAAGCGGTCGCGCCGTGGTCCGAAAAACTGGCCGGACTGATCGAACTCACGCCAGTCGTCGCGTTGATCGCGGCCGTCATCGGCTCGATCTATTTCGGCATCGCCTCGCCGACCGAGGCCGCGACCCTCGGCGTCGTCGGGTCGCTCGTTCTGTCGGCGATTCAGGGCTCGTTAACCCGCGAATCACTCCGCGCCTCGCTACTCGGAGCGGTCCGCACGACCTCGATGATCATGCTGCTGCTTGCCGGATCGGCCTTCCTCACCCTGGCGATGGGCTTTACCGGTCTGCCGCGGGCGCTGGCCGAATGGATCGGCGCGATGGAACTCTCGCCGTGGATGTTGATCGCCGCCTTGACGATCTTCTATATCATCCTTGGCTGCTTCCTCGACGGCATCTCATCTATCGTGTTGACGATGGCGCTGATCGAGCCGCTGATTCGCGCCGCCGGGTTCGACATGATCTGGTTCGGCATCTTCGTCGTCATGGTTGGCGAGATGGCGATGATCACGCCGCCGATCGGCTTCAACCTGTTCCTCGTCCAGGGCATGACCGACCGCCATATCGGCTTCGTCGCCCGCGCCGCGCTGCCGATGTTTCTGTTGATGATCGTTGCGATCGTGATCCTGACCGTTTTTCCGGAGATCGCGCTGTGGCTGCCCGAGATCATGTCGCGGCGTCAATAGTGAGGGCGCCATGACCGAGCCCGCGAACCCCTACTGGGCGCCGACATTCGACGACGGCCCGCATGGCCGTGGTCAGATCGGATTCATTTGCGTCGCCAATGCCGATCTCACGGAGGCCGACATGTTCCGCATGCGGCCGCCCGGGGTCGGCGTTCATTTCGCCCGTATCGCGATGCCGCGCGACTGCACGGTAGTCGGGTTGGCGGCCATGGAAGATGGCCTCGACACCGCAGTCGCGACGCTGATGCCGGCGCGAAGCGACCTCGACGTGATTTGCTACAATTGCACCTCGGGCAGCTTCGTCATCGGCGAGGACAAGATTATCGATACCATCGCGGCGGCGCGGCCCGAGGTCGCGGCGACGACCCTGTTGACCGGCGTCGTCGTCGCGCTGAATGCGGTCGGCGCCCGCCGGATCGCGATCGGCACCGCCTATACCGACGACATCAATGCCCTCGAGCACACCTATTTTGCCGAGCACGGCTTCGACGTCGTACGGCTTCGCGGCATGGGCTTGATGACGGACATGGAGATGAACCGCGTCTCGACCGCAAGCCTGGCCGAGTTCACCCTGGCGCTCGACGGCCGCGACGTCGATGCCGTTTTCATCAGTTGCGGCGCTCTGCGCGCCGTCGAAATCGTGGATCAAGTCGAGGCGGCAACCGGCAAACCCGTCATCACCAGCAATCAGGCGAGCCTGTGGCATTGCCTGCGCCTCGCCGGCATCGACGACCGGATCGACGGATACGGGTGCCTGTTTTGCCATTAGCAATCCGGTCGCATCCGGAGCGCCGGACTGTTTCTTGCAGACTACGTGAGCCTTGATTCGATTTTGGCTTCGGCGGAATCCGGAAACGGTCTACCGCGTCAGTTCGCGCATCGCCCGGTCGAGCCCGTCGAGCGTCAGCCCATACATGCGGTCACCCACGAGCTGCGAGATCATCTCGATCGACGGTGTATAGGACCAGTGCTTCTCGGGTACCGGGTTGAGCCATACCGCCGCCGCGTAGACGTCGAGAATGCGCTCCAGCCACACCGATCCCGCCTCCTCGTTCCAGTGCTCGACGCTGCCGCCGGGAAACGCGATCTCGTAGGGGCTCATCGACGCATCGCCGACGAAGATGAGCTTGTAGTCCGCGGGGTAGGTATGGAGCACGTCCCAGGTCGGGATCTGTTCGCCACGGCGGCGCCGGTTGTCCCGCCACACGCCCTCGTAAAGGCAGTTGTGGAAGTAATAGTATTCGAGATGTTTGAATTCGCTGCGGGCGGCCGAGAACAGCTCCTCGCAGGTACGGACATAGGGGTACATCGAGCCGCCGACATCGAGAAACAGCAGCACTTTCACCGCGTTATGGCGTTCCGGCACCATCTTGAGGTCGAGCAGCCCGCCGCGGTGGGCGGTCGAGCGTATGGTGTCCTCGAGGTCGAGCTCGGTCGCCGCCCCCTCGCGGGCGAAGCGGCGCAGACGGCGCAAGGCGACCTTGATGTTGCGGGTGCCGATCTCGACGCTGTCGTCGAGGTTCTTGAATTCGCGCTTGTCCCACACCTTGACCGCGCGATTGTGCCGGTTCTTGTCCTGGCCGATGCGGACGCCTTCGGGGTTGTAGCCGTAGGCGCCGAACGGTGAGGTACCGGCGGTGCCGATCCACTTGCTTCCGCCCTCGTGGCGGCCCTGCTGCTCGGCCAAACGCTCGCGCAGGGTTTCCATCAGCTTGTCCCAACCGCCCAGGGCCTCGATCTCGGCCTTCTCCTCTTCGGTCAAGACCCGCTCGCCGAGAGCGCGCAGCCAGTCTCCGGGGACTTCGGCGGTGACGCCGTCCTCGGGCAGCTCGAGCCCCTTGAAGACATGGCCGAAGACGCGGTCGAACTTGTCCAGGTTGCGTTCGTCCTTCACCAGGCAGGAGCGGCTGAGATAGTAGAAGTCGTCGACCCGGTAGGCCGCGATGTTGTGCTCCATCGCCGCCATCAGGGTGAGATATTCGCGCAGCGACGCCGGCACGCCGGCCTGGCGCAGGGAAAGAAAAAAATCGATGAACACCGCGCGCGCCCGCGAACGCGCTAGTGCCCGCTCTGCTCGCGACGGGCGAGGAAGGCGAGGCGCTCGAACAGCTGCACATCCTGCTCGTTCTTGAGCAGGGCGCCGTGGAGCGGCGGGATCAGCTTCTTGGGATCGCGCGCGCGCAGAATCTCGGGAGCGATATCCTCGGCCATCAGGAGCTTGATCCAATCGAGCAGTTCGGAGGTCGACGGCTTTTTCTTCAGACCCGGCACTTCGCGCACTTCGTAGAAGATATTCAGCGCGTCGCGCACCAGGCTGCGATGAATGTCCGGGTAATGGACGTCGACGATGCGTTCCATGGTTTCGCGCTCGGGAAACCGAATGTAGTGGAAGAAACAGCGGCGCAGGAATGCGTCGGGCAGCTCCTTCTCGTTGTTCGATGTGATAATGACGATCGGCCGCTGGCGGGCGACGATTCGGCTCCGCGTCTCGTAGACATAGAACTCCATGCGGTCGAGTTCGAGCAGCAGGTCGTTGGGGAACTCGATATCGGCCTTGTCGACCTCGTCGATCAGGAGAATCGGCCGCTCTTCCGCCTCGAAGGCGTCCCACAGCTTGCCGCGGACGATATAGTTGGCGATGTCGTGAACCGATTCCAGGCCGAGCTGCGAATCGCGAAGCCGCGATACCGCGTCATACTCGTAGAGGCCGTGCTGCGCCTTGGTCGTCGACTTGATGTGCCACTCGATCAGGTCGCGGCCCAGCGCCTTGGCAACCTCCTGGGCGAGGATGGTCTTACCGGTGCCCGGCTCGCCCTTGATCAGGAGCGGCCGCTCGAGCGTCACCGCCGCGTTGACCGCGACCATCAAATCCTCGGTCGCGACGTAGGTATCCGTGCCTTCGAATCGTGCCGTCATGTTTCCGCCGCTATGGTTTCGATGTCAGCCGATAGACATAGTTTATGTCGCCACGCTTGTCAGGGCAGTTCGAAAAAAAGTATGCGGCCATTGGCGATCAGCTGCTTCGCGTCGGCCGGCTGGGCCATGCCGGAAACAACGACGCCCTTCGCGCCGGTCACCACCACCCCGAGGCCGCGGTCGTCGCGGTTGCCGCCGGTGGTGGTGGCGGCGAGCGGCTTGCCGTCGGCATCGAGGACCAGCGTCCAGAGATCAAAATTATCGGTGCCCGCGATCTGGGTGGTGCCGGTGGCTGCGATCCGGCCGTCGTCGAACAGGTCGAGTGCCATGATGCGGTCGGTGGCGGTTCCGCCCAGGGCGCGGTCCCATACCAGATTTCCGCCGCCGTCGACGCGCAAGAGCCAGGCATCGGCACCGCCGCTGCCACTCGACAAGGTTTCGCCGCCAACTACCATGCCGTTATCCGGCGTCGCCGCGACGGCATTGGCGGAATCGTGAGCCGCGCCGCCGAAGACCTTCTCCCAGCGCCGCTCACCGCCGGGCCCGAGCCGCGCCAGCCACAAATCGGGTGCGTTGCCGCCAACCCTGACCAGGCCGGCCAGGGCAACGTCGCCATCCGCGAGCAGAGACGCGTCGGTGACGATTTCGGCATCGAAGGTGGCCTCCCACCGGCGGTCGCCGGCGGCGTCGACGCGGAATGCCCAACCGACCGGCCGCGATTCGCCTTCGAGCGAGGTAAAACCGGTAACCACCGCGCCGCCGTCGCCGAGGGCCGCGATTGCGAACGCCTCGTCGTTGCCGGGGCCGCCGAAGGCCTTGGCCCAGACCGTCCGGCCGTTCGGGTCGAGGCGGGCGACGAAGGCGAGCGAGCTTTGCGTCGCGTCCGGCCAATAGGTCCCGGCCACCAGCACGTCGCCGCCCGGCAGCGGCGACACCGCGCGCAGGCGCGAGCGGAAATGTTCGAGGAACACCAACTCCCAGGCGATCGTACGGTCGGGCGCGACCCGCACCGCCCACGCCTTCAGCGTGTCCCGGCCCTCGAGAAAGGTCGAGCCGACGGCGACCACAGCGCCGTCCGGCAGCACCGCCACGTCGGCCAGCTGATCGTAAGCCGAGCCGCCGGCGGAGAGGTCGTCGACAACCCGCAATTCGGCGGCAGCGGCGCCTGGTACCGCACCGAGCCAAGCGAGGCCGAGGACCGCCGCGAAGAGGCGACGGCCAACGTTCCCACCACAGACGTGCATCAAGGTGGATTTCACGCGCGGGCGTCAGGCGACATCTTTGGCCCGCAACGCCACCGCCTCTTCGATCGCCACCAGCGCCGCATCGGCCTTGTCTCCGTCGGGCCCGCCGGCCTGCGCCATATCCGGACGGCCGCCGCCGCCCTTGCCGCCGAGCGCGGCGCAACCGACACGAACCAGGGCGACCGCATCGAAGCGATCGGTCAGGTCCTCGGTCACACCGACCACCAGCGACGCCTTGCCGTCGGCAACGCCGGCCAGGGCTACCACCGCCGAGCCGAGCCGCTTCTTGATCTCGTCGACCATGCCCTTGAGTTCCTTGGCCGGCACTTCGCTCACCCGGCGGGCGGTGAACTTGACGCCATCGATATCCTTGGCCTCGCCGCCCGACGCGGTGCCGGCGCCGCCGGCCGCCATCGCCTTGCGCGCCTCGGTCAGTTCGCGCTCGAGCCGGCGCCGCTCGTCGAGCAGGCCGAGGACCCGGTCGGGCACGTCGCCGGGGCTGGCCTTGAGCGCCGCAGCAGTCCGTTCGAGCACCTCTTCCTCGGCCTCGACATGGGCCTCGGCGGCCCGCCCGGTCAACGCTTCGATGCGGCGCACGCCGGCCGCCACCGCGCCTTCGCCGATGATCTTGAAGAGCCCGATTTCGCCGGTCCGCGCGACATGGGTGCCGCCACAGAGCTCGGTCGAGAATTCCCGGCCGTCGTCGGCGCCGCCCATCGACACCACGCGCACTTCGTCACCGTATTTTTCGCCGAACAGTGCCAAGGCCCCGGCCGCGATCGCCTCGTCGGGCGTCATCAGCCGGGTCGCCACCGATGCGTTGCGGCGGATGCGGTCGTTGACCTCGGCCTCGATGGCGCGGAGCTCGGCACGCTCGACGGCGCGCGGCTGGCTGAAATCGAAGCGCAGCCGGTCTGGCGCGACCAGCGAGCCCTTCTGGATGACGTGGTCGCCGAGGCGGCGGCGCAATGCCTCATGGAGCAAGTGGGTCACCGAATGGTTGGCGCGCAACGCCCGGCGCCGGTCGCGGTCGATGCGCATTTCGACGACGTCGCCGACCGCGATCGCGCCGTGGTCGACGACGCCGATATGGACATGGAGGTCGCCGAGCTTCTTCAGCGTGTCGCGGACCGCGATGTCGAGACCGCCGCCGTTGAACATGACACCGGTATCGCCGACCTGGCCGCCCGATTCGCCATAGAACGGGGTCTGGTTGACGACGATTGCGACCTCGGTACCGGTCTCCGCGTGATCGACTTCCCGGCCGGCGACGACAATCCCCTGCACGCGGCCCTCGGCGGTGTCCGATGCATAGCCGAGGAACTCGGTGGCGCCGACCCGCTCGCGCAGGTCGTACCAGATGTGATCGGTCGTCGCGTCGCCGGAGCCGGCCCATGCCTTGCGGGCTTCCGCCCGCTGGCGCTCCATGGCGACGTTGAAGCCGTCGACGTCGACGGTCCGTCCCTGACCGCGCAGCACATCCTGGGTGAGATCGAAAGGGAAGCCGTAGGTATCGTAGAGCTTGAACGCGACCTCGCCGGCCAGCGTGCCGCCGGCGCCGAGCCTGTCGGTCTCCTCGGCCAGCAGGCGAAGGCCGCGGCCCAGGGTATCCTTGAACCGGCTCTCTTCGAGGTCGAGGGTTTCGGTGACCAGCGCCTCGGCGCGCAGCAACTCCGGATAGGCGTGGCCCATCTCGTCGATCAGGGTCGGCACCAGGCGGTGGAGATGGGTTTCGCGGCAGCCGAGCAGATGGGCGTGGCGCATGCCGCGGCGCATGATCCGGCGCAACACGTAGCCGCGGCCCTCGTTCGACGGCAGCACGCCGTCGGCCATCAGGAACGCGCTCGCCCGCAGGTGGTCGGCGATGACCCGGTGCGAGACCGCGTGCTCGCCGTCGGCGGCGGTCTTCGACAGCTCGGCCGAGGCCTCGATCAAGCGGCGCATGAGCTCGATGTCGTAATTGTCGTGCTTGCCCTGGAGCACGGCGGTGATGCGCTCGAGCCCCATGCCGGTGTCGATCGACGGCCGCGGCAGGTCTATGCGCTCATCGGCGGAGACCTGCTCGAACTGCATGAACACAAGGTTCCAGATCTCGATGAAGCGGTCGCCGTCTTCGTCCGGGCTGCCCGGCGGACCGCCGGCAAGGCCTTCGCCGTGGTCGTAGAAGATCTCGGAACACGGGCCGCAGGGGCCGGTATCGCCCATCGACCAAAAGTTATCGCTGGTCGCGATGCGCAGGATGCGGTCCTCGGGCAGGCCGGCGATCTTGCGCCATAGCTCGAAGGCGTCGTCATCTTCGGCATAGACCGTGGCCAGCAGCCGCTCGGCGGGCAGGCCGAACTCCTTGGTGACCAGGTTCCAGGCCAGCTCGATGGCGCGGTCCTTGAAGTAATCGCCGAAGGAGAAATTTCCGAGCATCTCGAAAAAGGTGTGGTGGCGGGCGGTATAGCCGACATTCTCGAGATCGTTGTGCTTGCCGCCGGCGCGGAGGCATTTCTGCGCCGTCACGGCGCGGCTGTAGTCGCGCTTCTCGGCCCCGGTAAAGACGTTCTTGAACTGGACCATGCCGGCGCTGGTGAACAGCAGCGACGGATCGTTGTGCGGCACCAGCGGGCCCGACGCCTCGATGCGGTGATCGTGGCGCTCGAAATAGTCGAGGAACGCCTTGCGTATGTCGTTTGCCGTCGCCATGACGCTTATCTAGTCCTCCGCACCCGAATCCCAAGCCGGGACGCGCGAAAGGCGGCCCCGCGGCTGCTTTTACCGTGGCCTCGGCGGCCTGTCCAGGAAGCGCAACTGCCCCGGCGGGGGCCAAAAGAGAGGGCGCGGGCCGAATTTCCGGCGCGCGCCCCTGAGGTCGCTTGGGGAAGGGAGGAGGGGTGGGTCTATTCGGCCTCGGCCAACGGGTCGTCCTCGGCACTGGCCTCGCCGACCGCGTCGACCATCAACGCCTCGGCGACGAGGCCGGCGTTCTGACGGATACGGGCCTCGATCTCGGCCGCGATATCGGCGTTCTCCTTGAGGAAGGCCTTGGCGTTCTCGCGGCCCTGGCCGATGCGCTGGTCGCTGTAGGAAAACCACGAGCCGGCCTTTTCGACGATCCCGGCGGCGACGCCGAGATCGAGAAGCTCGCCGGTCTTGGAGATGCCTTCGCCGTACATGATGTCGAATTCGACGGTGCGGAAAGGCGGCGCCAGCTTGTTCTTGACCACCTTGACCTTGGTCTGGTTGCCGGTGATTTCCTCGCGGTCCTTGATCGCGCCGATGCGGCGGATGTCGAGGCGGACCGAGGAATAGAATTTGAGGGCGTTACCGCCGGTGGTGGTTTCGGGGCTGCCGAACATGACGCCGATCTTCATGCGGATCTGGTTGATGAAGACGACCATGCATTGGGAGCGCGAGATCGATCCGGTCAACTTGCGCAGCGCCTGGCTCATCAGCCGCGCCTGCAGGCCGACATGGGTGTCGCCCATCTCGCCCTCGAGCTCGGCGCGCGGGACCAGGGCGGCGACGCTGTCGACGACGAGGACGTCGATGGCGCCGGAGCGGACCAGGGTGTCGGCGATCTCGAGCGCCTGCTCGCCGGCGTCGGGCTGGGAGATCAGCAGTTCGTCGACGTCGACGCCGAGCTTGCGGGCGTAGGCCGGGTCGAGGGCGTGCTCGGCATCGATGAAGGCACAGGTGCCGCCGCCGCGCTGGGCCTCGGCGATGACATGAAGCGCCAGCGTCGTCTTGCCCGAGCTTTCGGGCCCGTAGATTTCGACCACCCGGCCGCGGGGCAGGCCGCCGATGCCAAGCGCGATGTCGAGCCCGAGCGAGCCGGTCGACACGACCTCGGCGTCGACCGCGGTTTCGCTCTGGCCGAGGCGCATGATCGAGCCCTTGCCGAAGGCGCGTTCGATCTGGCCGAGCGCGGCGTCGAGTGCCTTGGATTTATCCATCGAACCTTTTTCTACCAAACGAAGAACGGTTTCCGCCATCGGGGATCCCCCTTATTCCATACGGGTTCTGAATCTGCAATCGGCGCAATGTACACGTTTTGTTCTGTTCTGTAAATGTTCTTTTTAAGGGGGATGGTATACTTGACAAATACAGACCAACACATACCTGAAAAGGGACAGGCCGGCGCACAGTTTAGGGAAGTCCCGCTTCCTGAGGGAATGACTCCTGAGCTAGCGGCTAAAATCGAGAGAATGATCTGTCAATACGTGGACGCGGCAAACGGCGTAGACGATCACGCACCCATAGCCTTACCCCTTGAGTTTGGGATAGCTATATTTCGAGAGATTTCCGGAAGGCTTCGTTCATAGTCAGTTTGCTAATTTTGCCAAAATCCGTGCTCAAGTGAGACAGAAGCGAGACAAAATCTTCGATATCCTGAAGTGTCCATGAGCCGTCTTTGGTTCGTAAATCAGGGCCATTGAAATCTGTTATCCTGACGCTGATGGCTGCTGGAGGGCCGGGTGAGAATCCTTGGACATTGGAGTGCGTTAGCCGAACGCGGCTGGTGTTCGCCTTCTTTAGCCCATCACAAACCGGCCCAGCTATTTGGTGCACAACCTTAAAATTCGGATGTTCTGCATAAATCTGTTTGAATAGTTTGGCTTTCAGGCGAAAAGAGGTTTTGGGCAATTGCGTTGCGCCGGTTACATAGCGCTCATTGCTGACAGCGTTAAGAAGGATGTCTAAATGCTGTTCGAGTTTTCCCCAACTGAGGTGTCCGATCCCAATGGCGCGAATGATTGGTTCGGCATAGGTCGGAATTTCGTTTATCGGCTCTAGGTTTATGATTGTTTCAGGCATGGCAAAGCCCCCAAAAGATCAAGGCAAAAGTAATGACAGCGCGCGCGAAGATGCGGTGTTGCGGCGGATGCTGAACACGCCCCCGAAGCCGCATAAGCCGCTCGATAAGGGCGATAAGGGAAGGGGCGGCCCGAAGACCGCCCCTGCGTCTAAGTCAAGACGATAAGCGCGACCGCAATCCACCTAAGGATGGCGGCCACATCGACCCTGACCGCCACGCTTACCGAGAAAACCATCTCTCGATAGCCTTTCTCGGCCCATGACGCCATGAACCGGAAAAGGTTCTTGGTGCCCGGTTTCCCAGTGATTGACCCCACTAGGAGGGTGCGCCCACGAATTGGCCTGATCCGTGAGTGCGTCGGCAGGGGTGTTGTCCCAATCCGCCCAACTTGGGTTCAGCCTACTGAACGGGTTGAGGGGAGGTTGAGGCACCCAAACCTTGAGCCGCTTCCAACAAAGCGGCCCGGCGCGGGTTGGACCGCGCCTAGGCGTGCAGAGATTGCCGCCGCAGCGGGTCTTTGCACGTCTGGCCGGATTATGACTCGGGTTTATCATTTGAGTCGAGTCAGCAAGCGTTGTGTAACTTCTTTAATTGTAAGCCTTTTGCTGGCTTTCTTGCCCGCTGTTAGTCCGCCGATAGGTGAGGCGCTTGCCCTCAATGCCCTTTAGGGCTTCGTCGGCGCGCTGGTCATCTTCGATGCCAAGGGCGGAGCGGCGGTTGTAGCGGAAATCGAACTCGGCAAGGTAGCGGTCCAGATGCTTTTCCTGGCAGTGCTGATAGACGCCCTTCATGCCGCGTTTGAAGATCGAGAAATAGCCCTCGATGGTGTTGGTGTGTGCCTCGCCGCGCACGTACTCTTTCTTGCCGTGGTTGACTCTTAGGTGACGTGAGAATTCACGGCCCACATTGCGATAGTGATTGGCTTCATCGGTCGAGAGGACGCTTTCACGCCAGACGTTGGTCACGACGATATCGCGGATTTCCTTGGTGCCGACCTTATCGACCTTGAAGGAACGGACGGACCCGCCGCGCTCGACCAGCGAAACGACCTTCTTCATGTCACCGTAGCCACGTTTGCGAAGCCATTTACCCTTGTCGGAGTCGTATTCGTAGGGCTGTTTGCCGAGAAAGGTTTCATCTGCTTCCACGACGCTACCGGGACCGCCCATGCTGCGATCGAACATAGGGCCTTCGCGCATGGACTCACGGATACGATGGGCCATGAACCACGCGGTTTTGTAAGTGACGCCCAACATGCGGGCCAATTGGTGCGAGCTTATGCCCTTCTTGCTGGAACAGATCAGGTGATTAGCCAACAGCCATTTGTGCAGGGGCACCTTGGAGCGTTCGAACAGGGTACCGACCGTCACCGTAAATTGCTGGCGGCAATCGCTACAGGACCACAGGCCGGGGCGTGCGGTCTTGCCCTTGATGCGCGTCGAGTTGTCTACAGAACCGCAGTGCGGGCAGATAGGACCATCGGGCCAGCGTATGGCTTCGAGGTGCTTCCTGGCTGCGGCCTCTGACTTGTAACGTGCGGCTGTAATGTTGGTCATGGCTAACTCCTTGTAACCTATAGATGGGGAGCAGCCGTGTATTTGTCAAGTATACAATCGCCTTTTTAAGGGGTGATTATATACTTGACTGAACGGCAGTCACTACCTATCTTTAGTATCAAGGAGATAGACGATGACCGACCTTTCCAAGCCCATATTCACCAACGAGACCGCCGCCCGTAAGCATATCGAGGCCATCCGCTGGCCCGATGGTCCCTATTGCCCGTACTGCGGCGCTATGGACAAGGTTAAGGTTCTCGGCGGCAAATCGATGGGGCCGGGCTGGTATCACTGTGGCGACTGCCGCAAGAAGTTTACCGTCCGTGTCGGCACCCTCTATGAGCGCTCCAAGGTTCCCTTGCATAAATGGGTTCTCGCAACACACCTCATGGCCGCCTCCAAAAAAGGTATTAGCGCCCACCAACTCCATCGCATGTTGGGCGTCACCTACAAGACCGCGTGGTTCATGGCTCATCGCATCCGTGAGTCCATGCGTGAAGGCCCCCTTTTTGACCGCTCGATGGGCGGGCCTGGAAGCGTTGTTGAGGCCGACGAAACTTTTCTCGGCAAACAGCCCTACGAATACGACTCGGAAAAAGGTAAATGGCTTCGCAAGCGTGGCTACGGCGACATGAAGAAAGTCGTTTCCCTCGTAGAGCGCGGCGGTTCCGTCCGCTCCTTCAAAGTCGATAAAGTCGGCACCAAGGAAATCCGCGATATCGTGGTTACAAACGTTTGGCGTGAAAGCATCCTGTCCACCGACGAGGCCAATCACTATCGCCGTGTCGGGCGTGAGTTCTCGCGCCACCTGAGAGTCAACCACGGCAAGAAAGAGTACGTGCGCGGCGAAGCCCACACCAACACCATCGAAGGCTACTTCTCGATCTTCAAGCGCGGCATGAAGGGCGTCTATCAGCATTGCCAAGAAAAGCACCTGGACCGCTACCTTGCCGAATACGACTTTCGTTACAACCGCCGCTCGTCACTCGGCATCGAGGACGACGAACGCGCCGCCGACGCGATCCGTGGCATTACCGGCAAGCGCCTTACATATCGGCGGACTAACAGCGGGCAAGAGAGCCAGCAAAAGGCTTACAATTAAAGACGTTACGCGCCGCTTGCTGACTCGACTCAAACGATAATCCAGAGTCATAATTTAACTAGGTGCGGGAAGGGTCCGCTGCGGCGGTAACCTCCACCGCATTAGGGGCGTAGGTTGCGCCCTGGGCCCCCTGAACCGAGGGGGCTTAAGGTCGAGACCCGGCTCAGTCTCTCGGCCACCCTGAGGGCGGCCAATGAGGATTGGCCCAGCCCAACGGGAGGAGAGCAAGGCGGGTTGGCAATCTTGGCCGATGCCCACTCCAAGGTGCTGCATAGGAGCGGGCTAGCGCTAGCCACGGCGCGAATACAAACAGTTCGGGTTTAGCGCCCGTGGCCACGGGCTTAACCGTGAGGCAACTCGATGGTTAGGTTTCGTGTGACGGTCGAAGTGGACAGTGCAACGGCTATGAAAATAGCCTTAGTCTTGTTTCTTCTTTTGGCCTGAAGTGGACCGGGGGGCTTTTGTCCCCCGGTCTTGCTTATGAGGCTTCGGCGGCGTCGTTAGCATCCGCTCCAACACCCTGTCGCGGCGCTTCGCAGCCTCTTTGTCGCTGTATTCGTCTTGGTCTCTCGGGATTTTAGCCATGCCCCAACATCACGTAACAGAAGATCACCTTAAAGGCTTTGGCTCAGTCATAATGTACTGGGCGATACTAGAAACCTTAATCCTATACGCTTTAGCGCCCCTACTCAAAACAGATGAAGAACGTGCAATGGTCGCTTTTTGGCATATTGGTTACAACGACCGCAGAGACGTAATGCGTACATTCGTGCAGCTGGCGGAGCTTGATGAAGAAGCCGCAAAAGAATTTGAGTGTTTAATCGTACGAATGAACGCAGCCTACAGCTTAAGAAATACAATTGCTCACTCTGTATGGGCCAAGGGTGACGAACCAAACTCGATCGTGCCTCAGGTGATGAAGGCAAGGGGTAAGATCAAATTATCCGGCGTGAATTTGAAGGAGGAAAAGTTCACCCCAGAACGATTGGCAGCAGAAGCCTCTAAAATCACGAGACTCACGGAAGACTTCATCATGTTCGCTAAGAAACATTTGGGGATGGTTCCTGACGCAAATCCAGAAGACGCCTCACTAACCGTCTAATGTCGGGCTCCAACGCCGCAGAGCCCCCATTGTAATCCACACCGTCCTCCCAATCGCGGAAGATAGCAATCGCTTGGTCCTCAATCCTAGCGCCAGCCTGTCCCACCTTAGATAATACGCCGCTTTGTTCAGTCAAGTATACTATCGCCTTTTAAGGGGCGTCTCGGACATCCCATTCAAAGATTAGGCACTACGGGCAATTGACTTAAATCGAGTGCCTGGCGGGCGTTATGTGAAATGAGTGCGGGTCAAATCCCAACAGATTGAGATCTGCGAGAGTCGCGGCGCCGACCCTGGCATCCAAGCGTCGAGCCCATTTCATGCCACCTGTTCTTCCTCGACGGCGATTCTGGATCCAAGAGCGCCGAACGCGGCGTCCAACTGATCGAGACGAGACGCGTGGCGGAGGTCAAGCAGCCGATCAACCTGCGGCCGGTGGACGTGCAGGCGCTCGGCAAGCTGCGCCTTGTTCACGCCTTCCGCCAGCATGCGGTTATAGAGGCGAACCTTGAGCGTGGTCTGGGTCGGCAGGAAAACCCGCGGTTCGCCCTTCCGGCGCGCTGGGGGAATGGGCTCGCGGTCGGCGATACGCGCGGCGATCGCCTCTTCGATGGCGTCCAGCGCGCGCGAGCGTGCGTCGGCCTCGTCCTCACCGTGGGTCGTCACCTCCGGCAAATCGGGGCAGGTGACGAGCAATGTTCCGTTGTCGTCGGCTTCGAGTTTCACACGATACGAGATCATTTCAATCCTAAGTCCTTCTTGATCTTGGCGACCAGGCCCGTGCCGAGCTCCTTGCCTTTCCCGTGCATCGGCAATTGCGCTTTCCCGTCCCCGCGATAGACCGTGACATGCCCGCTTCCGCCCCTGTGGTTTTGAAAGGTGCAACCCTGCTTTCTGAGCCAACGGCGGAATTCACGCGCGTTCATCGAATGTATAAATAGCGCAACATTTCTGTTGCGCAACATTTCTGTTGCGCAACACTTATGTTGCAATAAGCGACCATTCTTGATCGCGACCATTGATTTGAGAAAGCCCATCCAATGCGCCCACCACACGCTGCGCCGGTCAATCCAGCAGCGGAGCGAGGGTTTCCAGACAGACCTTTTCCGTCGTCCGGTCGGGATCGCGGTCCGGGCTCCAGCCGCAGATCGAGACCGCGATCACGCGGCCGCCGGCGGCGAGGCGGCGAAACACGGCGCCGAGCTCGGCCGCCCCCGGCCCGCCCGGCGCCGGATAGTTCTGCGCCGGCGCCTCGTCGGGATTGATGACGTCGGTATCGACATGGACATAGAGCGGACCGTCGGGCAGCGGCCCGTCGGCCAACGCATTCACGTCCGCGACGTGGACCATGCGCGAGCCGGCCAACGCGATCCGCTCCCCGGGATCGAGGTCGCGGGCGTCGGTCAGCACGACCGCCTCCTCCGCGTGGGCGGCGAGCCCGACCGCCTCACCCAGCCGCGGCTCGCCGCGGCCGACGATCATCGCCAGCGGCATGCCGCCGAGGAAGCCGCTCGGCGTCGTCTCCCAGGTGTTGAAATCGCCGTGGGCGTCGAACCAGATCAGGGTCGGGGCGACGCCGGCGCGCTGCAGACCGGCCAGGACACCGATCGCCGAACAGCAATCGCCACCGAAGCAGACCGGCCGCTCGCCGGCTGCCGCGACACGCTCGACGAAGGCGGCCAGCGGGCGATGGAGGCAGGACACCCGCTCCTGCTGGTCGCCATCGGGAAGCTCGGGATCGATGATTTCCCAGCCGGCACCGGCCAGGGTGAGGAAATGCGGAACCCGGCGGTCGAGGAAATAGGGCGTGAGAGCGTAACGGTTCTGCATGGGAAATCCGAGGCCATGCGCGGCCCGAATCGGCCCCGCCGGCGACGACTATAACGCGGGCGATCGCGGCGCCCAACCGGCCGCATTCGGCGGCCGCGCGGAACCGTCGTTCAGAGCGCCACCGACCTGGGACTGTCGTCGTCGCGGATGACCTCTTTGACCATCGCCGCCAGTTGGGCAAGGTTGAACGGCTTGGGCAGAAAATGGATGTCTTCGGTGGCATCGAGCCGCCGCCGCACGGCGTCCTCGGCGTAACCCGAAATACAGATTACCTTGATGTCGGGGCGTTGTTCGCGCACCGCCTGGATCAGGCTCGGACCGTCCATCTCCGGCATGACGATATCGGTGACCAACACGTCGACGTCGCGGCCGGCATCGCGCAGTACGCTGAGCGCGTTATGGCCGCCCGACGCCTCGAGCACGGTATAGCCCTTGTTGCGCAGCGCGCGGGCGCCGAACAGCCGCACCGCATCCTCGTCCTCGACCAGCAGCACGGTGCCGTGGCCGGTGAGGTCGCGGGCGACGGCGTCGTCGGTCTCGATCTTGAGCGCCCGCGGCGCGTCCTGCAAGGCCTCGTGGAACGGCAGGAAGACGCTGAACCGCGCGCCGCCGTCGGGCATGTTGTCGACGAAGACGAAGCCGCCGGTTTGGCGGACGATGCCGTAGACCGTCGACAGCCCGAGGCCGGTGCCGGCGCCGACCTCCTTGGTCGAAAAGAACGGCTCGAAAATGCGCTCCAGGTTCTCCTCGGCGATGCCTGAGCCGGTGTCGGTGATCTCGATCAGCGCGTAGTCGCCGGGCGGCATGACCTCGGCGCCGCGGCGCAAGGGATCGTCGACGACGATGCCGCTGGTGCGGATCGTCAGCGTGCCGCCGTCCGACATCGCGTCGCGGGCATTGACCGCGAGGTTGATGATGACCTGCTCGAGCTGGCCGTGATCGACACGCACCGGTCCGACGTCGCGGCCGTGATTGATCTCGAGGACGATGTTTTCGCCGATCAGGCGGCGCAACAGATAGGACAGCTCGGCGATCACGTCGGTGATGTTGAGCACCTTGGGGGCCAACGTCTGCTGGCGCGAGAAGGCCAGCAACTGACGGACCAGGTTGGCCGCCCGGTTGGCGTTCTGCTTGACCTGCATGATGTCGGCGAAGGATTCCTCACCCGGCCGGTAGCGCAGCAGGAGCAGGTCGCAGAACCCGATCATCGCCGTCAACAAATTGTTGAAATCGTGGGCGATGCCGCCGGCGAGCTGGCCCACGGCCTGCATCTTTTGCGATTGGGAAAACTGCATTTCCAGATTCTTGCGCTCGGTCGCATCGACGGCATGGACGACGGCGCCCAGAGGCTTGCCGGTATCGTCGTCGATGCGATTGAGATGCAGGTCGACGACCGCCTCCGCGGCGGACGAGAGGTGCACCTCGACGGAAACCCGCTGCAGCTCCTTGTCGCGCAGCCGGGCGAGTTGCACCATCGCCGTCGCCTGGTCCTTGCCGGCGACGATCGAGCCCAGGGCGAAAGGCGCTCCCGGTGCCGCGTCGGCGTGGACGAGCTCGCGGAAGGCGATGTTGCACTCGCCGATTTCTCCATCGAGATCGACCCACGCAATGCCCACCGGGGCGCAATCGAAGAACCGGCGGAAGCGCTCTTCGAGGCGGCGATACCCGTCCGCCGGGTCGGCACGATCGATAAGCGCCACCACGGACCCATGTATCCGCGTCGGATCGTCGACCGCGCGGTGCTGCAGGACCCGTACGCGGCGTTGCGCGGTGTTACGTCCGGCGACCAGGGTGAAGTCGACTTCGAGGGCGTTTTGGTTCGCCGCCAAGGGCTGAAAGGCGACCCCGCCCTCACCGTCGACGACGAGAAAATCGGCCAGCGCAATAGTACCGCTTGTCAGCTCTTGCGATGTGTAGCCCAGCCAATCGGCAAGAGTCGTATTGAGATCCAAGATATGACCGTCGGCGTCGAGCAGGAACAAGCCGACCGGCGCACCATCGGCGAGGCTCGGTTCGCCGCCGCCGGCTTGCGCCACACCGTCGACAGCGCCATTGCCGGGATCGGTTTTGAGCCAGCGCCGCAGCAGGCCGCTTGGGCCTGTGCCCGGTTCCAGACTACCGTCCATTTTCCATCCACTTCGGGTCATGGCGTGCCGCGCTGACTGAGCGACGCGCAGTGTAGCATAAGTCGGTGAAGGCAATATCTGCCCGTCGGTGCATCCGCATGGACCGATGATGGGTGAAAGATGGTTAATGAAAGGTTAAGCGCGACGGCCCGTACCGGGCCGCGCACCGGTCACGTTTCGCGCTGGGTCTTTTCGAGCCGTTCGTGGCGTTCCTGCGCTTCCAGGCTGAGCGTCGCGATCGGTCGCGCCTCGAGGCGCGAAATCGCGATCGGCTCGTCGGTCTCCTGGCAGTAGCCGTAGGAGCCGTCTTCTATCCTCTGCAAAGCGGCGTCGATCTTGGCGATCAACTTGCGCATGCGGTCGCGGGTGCGGAGCTCCAACGACGTATCGGTCTCCGCCGACGCACGGTCGGCAAGGTCAGGCTCCTGCAAGCCGCCATCCTGAAGGTGCTGCAAAGTCTCGTTCGACTCCTGCAACAGTTCCTCTCGCCAACGCAGGAGCTTCCGTCGGAAGTACTCCCGCATCATCGAGTTCATGAACTTCTCTCGGCGTTTCGGCTTGTAGTCCGGAGACAAAAAAGGTGATGACATCGCCCTTTAGCACATCGGTGGTGGTCGGACGGCGCGCAATATACGGACAACGTATGACGGCGGCAAGTCCGCGAAAGCACCGCCGGCAAAAATATTTCGGCCGGCCGAATTGAGGCCCGCTAACGGCGAACCAGCGCGACCGGACCGCTTAGAACGATGATCCGGGCTTGCCGAGAAAGGCCTCCTCCTCAACGGTCGAGCGGCGGCCGAGCACCTCGTTTCGGTGCGGAAAGCGGCCATAACGCCGCACGACTTCGAGGTGCTGCACGGCGTAGTCGTGAAAGTCGGAGCCCGGTTTGCGGCGCTCGGCGATGGCAACGCACAATTCCTGATCGGCAAGAACTTCGCTGTGCTGAAGGGGCATATAAAAGAACGGCCGCAAGATCTCCGGCACCGCCGCATCGTAATTCTGGGACAGGGCGTGGCGGGTCAGGCTGCGTGCCTTGGCATCGGTGGCGTAGGACCGACAGGAACCGCGGAACATGTTGCGCGGGAATTGGTCGAGCACGATGACCAGGGCCAGGCAAGACCTGGCGTCGCGCCGCCAGCCGTCGAAAATGCCGGCCGCGGCCTGCCAATAGACCGATCCGAAGCGGCGGCCGATCTCGCGGTCGACGTCGGGGTTCTTTTCGTACCAGCCCCGAGGCCCGACGTCGTCGATCCAGAAATCGAGGATTGATGTGATAGCCGTCATAGCGCGCTCCCCAAACCACAGGTTAACTATAGGCAGATTACACAGGAACGCACGCAGCCAATGCCGACCGAAACCGATATTAGGCCTTTCTTAAAAATCCACGGTTACAAGGGCTTGACCGTGGAACAGAGACTGAATGTCGCCGATCCGGCGTTGGAGGTTTGCGCATGTCCAAGGGCTCAAAATCGAGCAAAGGAAAGGTGGTCAAGATAATGGCCTCGCGATCGGCTCTCGCCGATTTACCTTCCCCGAATACCCGACGGTGGGTGCCGCGCCGCAAGGCTGAAGTCGTGGCCGCCGTCGACAAGGGAGTGCTGACATCGGAGGAAGCCTGCGAGCGCTACAACCTGACCATGGAAGAGTTCGAATCGTGGAACGAGATGGTGCGCCGGCACGGACAGAAAGGGCTGCGTGTCACGCGATTGCAGAAATATCAGGATCGGCCGCTACGCCGTCCGATCGAGGTTCCGTCCTAGATCGGACCGGTTCGAGGCGCGCGGCGATCGGCCGTATTGGGGCATTCGGAGACGATACCGGCCACGATTGGGGTGCCGGATCGGCTACTATTTGTTATATAGCTCAAAGGGCGGCTGATAACCTATTGCGAGTGCGAAATTTTTTATTCAGGAATAGTAAGAATTTGTTAACAGCTTTATGGGTAATTTGCTAAGATATATGGTTAACGGCGGGTGACAAGTCGCGGGGTAAAAGGTATGCGTGTGCTCTTAGTCGAAGACGATCAGGCTACGGCCAATACGATCGAATTGATGCTCAAGTCCGAGGGTTACGTCTGTGATACGACAGATCTGGGCGAGGACGGGCTTGAGATTGGTAAACTCTACGATTACGACATCATCATTCTTGATCTGGTTCTGCCGGACATGGACGGGTACGAGGTTTTGCGACGCTTGCGGGCGGCGCGGGTCAATACACCGACCTTGATCCTCTCCGGCCTCAGCGAACCGGACAGCAAGATCAAGGGTCTCGGCGTCGGCGCCGACGATTACTTGACCAAGCCATTCGACAAGCGTGAGCTCATCGCGCGGCTGCAGGCAATCGTGCGGCGCTCCAAGGGCCATGCCCAATCGGTGATCCAGACCGGCCGATTGACCGTCAACCTGGATACGCGGACGGCGGAAGTCGACGAGGAACCGCTCCACCTCACGGGCAAGGAATACGGCATCCTCGAATTGCTGTCGCTCCGAAAGGGTACGACGCTGACCAAGGAGATGTTCCTCAACCATCTCTACAACGGCCGCGACGAGCCGGAGCTCAAGATTATCGATGTCTTCGTCTGCAAGCTGCGCAAGAAGCTGACCATGGCGACCGGCAGCGATAACTATATCGAAACCGTTTGGGGCCGCGGCTACGTGTTGCGGGACCCGCGCGGTGCACCGGCCGAGCAACCGGCGATTTCAGCAGCCTGACGAGCGAGTTACACGTGATCTAATGGGGCGCCTTTGGCGCCCTTCTTTTTGCCGTTAATGCCGTATGTGGGCGGTCGTCAGCAGCACTACGCGATCCGGTTCCGATTCATCGATCGTAATCGCACCGCCAGCGAACTGGGCCAGACCGAAAGCATAATAGCCCTGCGCCGCCGCCGGCGTCATGTTGGGTAGGTTGGCAAATCCGCTCAAGGTCTCCCGATATTCCGGCCGCAGCACCGCGCCGGGGCCCTCCGCCCTAATCGAGATGTCGATGCCGGTGTCGCCTTCGCCGACGCTGATCGAAAGCGATCCCCGGCCGCGCAGCGCCTGCTGACCGGCCAACGCCAAATTGACCAATAGTTTCGCCACATCTTTCGGCAAATCGCTGTCGCCCAAGTTTGCCTGCCAGGCGACGCGAACCCGTTCGGTGGTGAACAACGCCTTGCACAGCCGCTCCGCATCGGCGAGATAGGTGCCCGCCGAGCCGCCGCCAAAACCGAAGGCGAGACGGGCGAACTCCAACTCCGCGGCGGCCTGACGGGCGCTTTGGCCGATCAACGTGAGGGCTTCCGCATCGTCGCCGCTGGGCATTTCGGAGACCAATTCCATTCCATTGTTGACCGCGCCGATCGGACCGGCGAGGTCGTGACACACGCGAGAGAAAAGCAGTTGGACGATACGAATGTCGATGGTCGGAGGGGTCATGGCATTTGTCCGATATTCGATAATATCTGCCGCCTTGGCGACCTGTTCTTTCCTTGTTGCACGAACCGATTATCTTTACCACCAATCGATAACGTTGAATGAATACGGGGCGGCGGCAGCGATTTTGTATACCGAATTGACACCCGGAGCCTACGTGCGCCATCCCACCGAGACCGAATGGGGCCTGGGCCAGGTCCAATCGGCGATCGGCGACCGGGTCACCGTCAACTTCGAAAACGCCGGCAAGGTGGTGATCAATATCGCCCATATCAGCTTGATCGTGGTCGATCCGGCCAATGTTGACGAAGATGAAAATTAGTTGCCCAAAGCACTATCAATGAGCCGCGAACCTCTCTAAATTCGCCAAAAATTGGGGGAGCGACAGGATGGTATCGGATGCAGATTCGATCGGGACGACACGCCCTCACCCGGGCGCCGGACGGCGTCACGCGCTGCCCTATACCAAGGGCCGGCAACTCGATTTGGCGGCCCTTGCCGAGGTCCAAGATCTGCTCGGCGACCGCTCGCGGCGGCGCGATCTCTTGATCGAGCATTTGCACCTGATCCAGGACCGCCACCGCCGTCTTTCGGCTCCCCACCTGGTCGCTTTGGCCCACGAAATGAACGTGCCGCTGACCGAGGTCTTTGAAGTCGCAACATTCTACGCCCACTTCGACGTCGTGCTCGACGACGGTCCGGTGGCGGAATTGACGATCAGGGTCTGCGACAGCCTGACCTGCGAGATGATGGGCGCCCAGGAGTTGATCGGGTTGCTTGCCGCGCGGTTCGCGGACCGGCCGGTGCGCGTGGTAAGGGCGCCGTGTATGGGTCGTTGCGAAAAGGCGCCGACGGCCGAAATCGGCCACCGCCATGTCGACCAAGCCAACCTCGACAGCATCGTGGCGGCGGTCGAGGACGGCGACACCCATCCCGAGATCCCGCCCCACGAGTCGTTCGACGACTATCGTGCGGATGGTGGTTATAGCTTGCTCCACGACTGCCTCGATGGTGCCCGCGAAGCCACGGCGTTGATCGAAATCTTGAAGGATTCGGGCCTGCGCGGGCTCGGCGGGGCCGGATTTCCGGCCGGCATGAAATGGGAACTCGTGCGCAAAGAGCCGGCGCCGCGGTTGATGGCGGTCAATGCCGACGAGGGTGAGCCCGGCACATTCAAGGACCGCTACTACATGGAGACCGATCCCCACCGGTTTCTGGAGGGGACCCTGATCGGCGCCTGGGCAGTGGAAGCCGCGGACGTTTATGTCTACCTGCGCGACGAATACCCCGGCGTGCGCGAAGTGTTGCTGGAGGAAATCGAGCGCGTCGAGGCGGCCGGCCTGTCACCCCATACCAAGCTCCACCTCCGCCGCGGCGCCGGCGCCTATATTTGCGGCGAGGAATCGGCGATGCTCGAGAGCATCGAGGGCAAAAGAGGGCTGCCGCGCCACAAGCCGCCCTACCCGTCCCAGGTCGGCCTGTTTGGGCAACCGACCCTCATTCACAACGTCGAGACTCTGTTCTGGGTCCGCGATATCGTCGAGAAAGGCGCCGACTGGCTCACCGGAGAGGGCCGCAACGGCCGCCAGGGCCTGCGCAGCTTCTCAGTCTCCGGCCGGGTCAAGGAGCCGGGGGTCAAGCTCGCCCCGGCGGGTGTCACAGTCCGCGAGCTGATCGACGAGTTCTGCGGCGGGATAGCCGATGGCCACACCTTCATGGGCTATCTTCCCGGCGGCGCCTCGGGTGGCATTCTGCCGGCGTCGATGGATGACATCCCGCTCGATTTCGGCACCCTCGAGCCGCACGGCTGCCTCATCGGCTCGGCGGCGGTGATCGTGCTCTCCGATCAAGATAGCGCGAAGGCCGCGGCGCTCAACCTGATGCGGTTCTTCGAGGACGAGAGCTGCGGCCAGTGCACGCCGTGCCGCGTCGGCACCGAAAAGGCGGTACGATTGATGTCGCAGCAGACCTGGGATGCGCCGTTGCTGGAGGAACTCAGCGGCGCCATGGCCGACGCGTCGATCTGCGGTCTCGGACAGGCCGCGTCCAATCCGCTAATGTGCGTATTGAAGCATTTTCCCGAGGATCTGAAATGAGCGAGCCGATCGCCTTCACGCTGAACGGGGCGGAGGTCGAGGCTCAGGCCGGCGAAACCATCTGGCAGGTGGCCAACCGGCTCGGTACCGAGATTCCCCATCTCTGCTATGCACCGGAACCGGGCTACCGGCCCGACGGCAACTGTCGCGCCTGCATGGTCGAAATCGACGGCGAGCGCGTGCTGGCGGCGTCGTGCATCCGCAAGCCGACGCCGGGGATGCAGGTCAGTTCGGTCTCCGACCGGGCCAAGAAATCGCGTGATATGGTGATGGAATTGCTGATCGCGGATCAGCCCGAGCGTGCCACCGCCCACGATCCGGATTCCAAGTTCTGGCACTGGGCGGACTCCATGGGCGTCGCGACGAGCCGTTTCCCGCGCGACGATTCGCCGGCGCCGGACGTCAGCCACCCCGCGATGGCGGTCAACCTCGATGCCTGCATTCATTGCAATTTGTGTGTCCGGGCCTGCCGCGAGGTCCAGGTCAACGACGTCATCGGCATGGCCGGCCGCGGCGCCCACAGCAAGATCGTGTTCGACTTCAACGACCCGATGGGTGACAGCACCTGCGTCGCCTGCGGCGAATGCGTCCAAGCCTGCCCGACTGGCGCACTGATGGAATCCAAGCTGCTCGATGAGAAGGGTGTCTATATCGATCGCGAACTTCGCGAGGTCGAGAGCGTCTGCCCCTATTGTGGCGTCGGTTGCCAGATTACCTATCAGATCGACGGCGATGATATCGTCGCCGTACAGGGCCGGGACGGCCCGTCCAATCACAACAGGCTCTGCGTCAAGGGGCGCTTCGGTTTCGACTATGTCGGCCATGCCGATCGTTTGAAGGTGCCGATGGTGCGCCGCGAGGACGCGCCCAAATCGGCCGACATCTATATCGATCCGGCCAACCCGTGGACCCATTTCCGCGAGGCATCGTGGGACGAAGCATTGGACATTGCGGCCGCCGGCCTGGTCAAGATTCGCGACCGCGACGGGCCCAAGGCACTCGCCGGCTTCGGCTCGGCCAAATGCTCCAACGAAGAGGCCTACCTATTCCAGAAGCTGGTCCGTACCGGCTTCGGCAGCAACAATGTCGATCACTGCACCCGGCTGTGCCACGCGTCATCGGTGGCGGCGCTGATGGAGAATATCGGCTCGGGCGCGGTTACCGCGCCGTTCATGGCGGCCGAAGACGCGGACGTCATCATCGTCATCGGCGCCAACCCGACCAACAACCACCCGGTGGCGGCGACTTTCTTCAAGAACGAGGCCAGGAAGGGCAAGACGCTGATCGTCATAGACCCGCGCGGTCAGGCTCTGAAACGCCATGCCACCCACATGCTTCAATTCAACGCGGGCAACGACGTCGCCCTTCTCAATGCGATGATCAACGTGATCATCGAGGAGGAACTCTACGACCAGCAATACGTCGAGGCAATGACCGAGGGGTTCGAGGGGCTCAAGGCGCATATCGGCGCGTTCACGCCGGAAACGATGGCGGAGATTTGCGGCATCGATGCCGATACGCTGCGCACCGTCGCCCGCGTCTATGCCCGCGCCGAGCGCGCGATCATATTCTGGGGCATGGGTATCTCGCAGTCCACCCACGGCACCGACAACGCGCGCAGCCTGATCGCCTTGGCGCTGCTCTGCGGCCATGTCGGACGGCCCGGGACCGGGCTTCATCCGCTGCGTGGCCAGAACAACGTCCAAGGCGCTTCCGACGCCGGTTTGATCCCGATGGTCTATCCCGACTATCAGAGCGTTGAGCACGAGGCTGCCCGCAAACGCTTCGAGCAGGCCTGGGAAGCCGAACTCGACCCCAAGCGCGGCCTGACCGCGGTCGAAATCATAAACGCGGCCCATGCCGGACAGATAAAGGGCATGTACATCATGGGCGAAAACCCGGCGATGTCGGACCCCGACCTCAACCACGCCCGCGAGGCGATGGCGATGCTCGATCATCTCGTCGTCCAGGATCTGTTCCTGACCGAGACCGCGATGTATGCCGACGTCGTCCTGCCGGCCTCCGCATGGCCTGAAAAAGACGGTACCGTCACCAATACCAACCGCCAAGTGCAGATGGGCCGCAGCGCCCTGAATCTGCCCGGTGATGCGCGCCAGGATTGGTGGATCATCCAGGAGATCGCGCGCCGCATCGGCCTCGACTGGAATTACAGCCACCCCCGTGATGCCTTCGCGGAGATGGCTACCGTGATGCCATCGCTCGACAACATCTCGTGGGACCGGGTCGACCGCGAATCGTCCGTGACCTATCCCTGTGCGGCGCCGGATCAACCGGGCCAGGACATTGTCTTCGGCGACGCCTATCCGACCGCGTCCGGACGCGGCAAATTCACCCCGGCCGCGGTGACGTCACCGAACGAATTGCCGGACCATGACTTCCCGATGATCTTGACCACCGGCCGCCGCCTCGAGCATTGGCATACCGGCGCCATGACGCGGCGCTCCGAGGTGCTCGACACGTTGGAGCCAGAGGCGATAGCGAGCTTCTCGCCGACCGACCTCGAACGGATGGGTATCCGGCCGGGTGAGCGCGTCCGCGTGGCGACCCGGCGCGGCGACATCGTGCTCGGCGCCAGGGCCGAAATGGCGGTGCCGCCGGGGATGGTATTCATCCCCTTCTGCTACGCCGAGGCACCGGCCAATATGCTGACCAACCCTCAGCTCGACCCGTTCGGCAAGATCCCCGAGTTCAAGTTCTGCGCCGCCCGCGTCGATAAGCTCGAAGACCGCGGCGCGGCCGAATAGGCGGGGCCGTCACGGCAACGCCGTCGCTGCCCAGGCCGAGCGCACGCCGAATCGGTCCAGTGCTCTTATGGATTTCGGCAGATATCATCGCCATAATTCGGCGCTGTTACGGAAGTTTGGCGGTCGGCGGATTGGACGCTCTATGAACATTGCCTTCCTCGGTTATCTGCCGCCGCTTCAAATCGGTGGCGGCGGGCTGTGCAACCACGAAATTCTCAAGGGCATGGTGACGCGCGGTTGGTCAGTAACGGCAATCGTCCCGCTCCCCGTCGGCGACCCGCCTGCCGCCTATCAAAGCGCCGCACCGGGGGTCCGATTCGTCACTTTCCCAACCGACGCCTTCGAAGCGGATGCCCTGGTGCCCAGAAATGACAATTATCGCAACCAGCGCCGCCACGTCCTAGCCCGCCTGAAGCGGTTGGTCGCCAACGATCGGCCGGATGCAATCTTCGTCGGCCGCAGCTCCTTCGCGCTTGACGTGCCCGCCTTCGCGCGCCGCCACGCCATCCCTACTTTGATCATCCATCATGGGTCCATCTATAGGATGCTCGCCGGCCACTATCCGCCGTCCCTGACCGAGGAGTATTTGGAAGATTTCCGCGCCATGGACGTCGCCATAGTTCCGTCCCACCATTCCGCGGCGCGTCTCCGCCAAGCCGGTTTCAGGGGCGTTCGCACGATCTGGAACGGCATCGACGTCGACCGGTTTCGCCCTGGCCGAGGGGACAAGGCGGTGTTGGAAAGATTGGCGATCCCACCCGGTCGCTTCGTCGTCTCCCATGTTTCGAACATGAAAGCGGTAAAACGGGTCGAGGACCTCGTCGCGGCCGCCAAGATCGCCGTCGAGCAAGAACCTCGCCTGCTCTTTCTCATCGTCGGCGGCGGTCCGTCGCTGGCCGGAGTCAAGAGCGCCGTCGATAACGCCGGTATTTCGGAGCATTTCCGTTTCACCGGTATGATTCCTTACGCTGAAGTTCCCGACTACATCGGGATCTCCGATACGGTGGCGATGCCGTCGGAAATCGAGTCGCTAAGCCGTGTCTATCTGGAAACGATGGCCTCCGCGAAAGTGCTCGTGGCGAGCGATATTCTCGCCTCCCGTGAGGTCGTCCAAGAGGGTGTCAGCGGCCTGCTTTTTCCCCGTGGCGACGCCGCGACACTCGCCGCCGTACTGGTCTCCGCCGCCCGTGACCCGGAAATGTGCGGCCGCATTGGCGCCGCCGCCCGCGCGCATGTCGTCGAACACCATCGAGTAGAAGACATGATCGATCGTTATCTCGCGACGTTCGAGGAGCTCGTTGCCGCCGGGAAGGCCGATTGCCGATCCGCGGCTCGGGTTTCGTAGTTCGAGGACATCTCGACCCGGGCCATGTGGAGGATCCTTTCAGCAAGTATTTCCGGAGACCGCGGGCGGTGAAGATAGAGGTGGAACGAAGGCCCCTGCATGACGCCGTCGGGGTCGAAATCCGGGATCTCGATCTCGGTGAAGGGTTTTCGAAACAGGCCGTCGAAACCGTACGCGACGCTGCCCATCACCACGCCTGTGTTCTGTTGCGGAAACAGGACATGCCGCCCCCGGCGCTGATGAGGTTGGGGGACGCGCTCGGCGTGCCGCTGCCGCCCTATCGGCCGCAATACAGCCTGCCTGGGTTCCCCGAGATTATCGCTGTGGGCAATGTCATCGAAGACGGTGCGGTCGCAACCTATCTCAACCGCGGCGGCGTCGAATGGCACACCGACAGCCCGGGCTCATCGCGGCCGCCGGGTTACAGCTTGCTCTATTGCCTCGAAAGCGACATGCCCGACGGTGGGGGCGAAACCGGATTCGCATCGTCCGTTTCAGGCTATCAGGCATTGTCAGAGTCCCTGAAGCGCCGCATGGACGACCTCAAATTGATCCATAGTTTCAATACCTTCAATGACCGCGTCGCCGGCTATCGGGACAGCACGGTGCCGGCCCAAGGGGCCGCGCTGCGGGCGCAAAACCGGGATACAATCCGACGACGCCGTTCAGGTTCATCCGGCGACCGGCGCGCGGCATCTCTATGTCTCGCATGCCATGATCAAGTCGATTCCCGGCATGGACTTCGCCCAAGGAATGGAACTCGTGATGCAGGCGGTCGCGGAAGCCACGATGCCCGAGCTCGTCTACAAACATCGATGGGCGCCGGGCGACCTGATCGTGTTCGATAATCGGACCTGTATGCACACCCCCTACCCTTACGACTTCGACGACTATCCGCGAACCCGGCGCCTGTTGCGCCAAATCATAGTCGGCGGCCGCGAGGGATGACGATAGGAGGATCGATCACGCGGCGTCGATTTCTTCGAACACTTCACGGGCAACGGAAATCCCATTGAAGCCGGACGGCCAGCCCGCGTAGTGGGCGACGTGGAGCATCAACTCCTTGATCTCGTCGCGGGTGACGCCGGCATTGAGTGCGCCTCTGACGTGGACGCGCAGCTGGCGTTCGAAGCCAAGGGCAGCGATGACCGAAACGGTGATCAGCTCGCGGTCGCGATGGTCGAGGCCGGGCCGGGTCCAAATATCGCCGAACAGGTGCTCGATGGTAACGCCGAGCATTTCGGCGTTGGCCTCATTCGGTACCGGCGCGCTGCCGAACAGCTTTTCCATCACCGCGAGGCCGCGGGCGTGACGATCGGTGTCTGCCATAATTGTCTCTCCCGTTTCGATATCCGTTCGCTGTCGACAGGGTCGCCAACAAGAATGGCCGGCCCGAATTATTGGGCGGCGGACGTGGTATCCACGACCAGGCTCTTCAAGGTCACCGATTGAAGTTCCTCGGTCAGCGCCTTGTCGAATCCGGCGAGCGCGCGTTCGACCGGCGCCGCCGCGGGCAGGCGCTCCGGCGTCAGTTCGGATTCATCAGCCGATCTCACCGCCTCAATGATCTCCGCGACCGTGGTCTTTTCCGGCGGATGGGCCGGCATGAAGAGCGGCGGGCTGTCATCGGTCCGCGCCAGCAAATGGCAAGCCACCAGGCGTGCGGCAATCGGCTCGAGGACGCTCGACGGCACGCCGATACGCCGCGCCAACCCGTCGATGCTCCACCCCGGCTCGCCGCTGTAGTAATTTTCGGTAACAAAAAACGCGGTCAGCAGAGCGAGTTTTTCCTTGATGCGGCTGCTGATACCGCCGTCGCCGCTGGTGCGCAGGTATTCCGGATACTGGTCGTAAAAGGCGATACAGGCGCCGATCAGAAGGATCAGCCAGCCGAGATAGATCCAGATCATGAACAGGACCAGGGTCGCGAAGGTCGAATAGATGGCGGCGTATTTCGCCGTGCCGACGACAAAAGATGTGAAGCCCCACCCGACCGTGTTCCACAGGACGCCGGCGATGACCCCGCCCAGGAACGCCGAGCGCAGCCGGACCTTGGTATTCGGCATGTAGAAGTAGATGAATGTGAAGGCCGCCATGATCATCAAATAGGGCACGACGAGACCGCTCACCGCGATCAAACCCTCCGACACCTCGTGCGGCACGTACTTTTCGACCACCGGCGCCGACACCACCGAAGCGGTGATGCCGATCGAGGAAAACACCAGCACCGGTCCGATCATCAGGACGCTGATATAATCGCGGAAGCGCTGGGCCAAGGAGCGTTCGATGCCGATGTGCCAGACGTAATTGAAGGCACGCTCGATCTTCCGCATCAGCGATACGACCGTATAGAACAGGAACACCAACCCGACGAAGCCGAGCACGCCGACCTGCACGTTGTCGACGAATTCGACGATCTGTTGCGCGATCTCCGTCCCCTTCTCGCCGAGCGGAGCGAGCAGGTTCATCAGCATCGGCTCGATCTGGTTGTGCACCCCGAACGCCTTGAGGACCGAGAAACTGATTGCCAGGAGCGGCACCATGGACAGCAACGTCGTATAGACGAGACCCATGGCACGCAGGGACAGCTGGCCCTCGAGGATGTCGCGGACGATGGCGTAGAGGATGCGCACGACCTTGACCGACCAATACTTCCACCATGGCATGGCGGCGATGTCGACGTCCCACAGATAGTCGTCGACGAGGCGCTGGAGCGCCGGTGGCAGGGTCGGATTGTGGCTCATGGTTCCGGTCTGGATTCAATCCTGAACGGCAATCTTCGCACCAAACGCTCTGAATCGACACGTAAATCTCGATAACCCGGAATGGCCCAGCCGCGCCAAGTGGGATGTGCGCCCTAATCGCAGTGCCTGAGATTCCCGTCTTCGTCGAAGGTGATACGGGCGTCCGCCGGGCAAATAACACCGTCGAAATGCGCGGCCTCGAAAAGGGTACAGCTTTGCAGCTTGCCGTTGGCATGCCGGATCATGGTCTGGCTGTGTGCGCATTTGATCCAACCGGTTTCGACGTGGACCTCATGGACGGCTTCGATCTCACAGCTCCGGATCGCCCCGTCGGGAAAGAAATCGATGGTGCCGCCGCGGCACTGCATCTGGCCGACGGCTGGTCCGGTCAGGACAAGCAGCGACACCGCCGTCGCGGCACCGGCCACGCGCCGGCACCGAGCCCTCACCCTGCCTTCCGGTGCCGGTCCAAGGCTGGAGCAACGACTATTCGGCGCCATCCTGAAAGCCATCCTGGCCGCGGTCCATTTGCCGCAAAATATCTTCTGCCGCATCGAGATCCTCGGGCCGATTGGTATTGAAGAACGGATCGACCGGCGCGCAGTCGAAAGCGACCGTGAGGTGGCGATGGCGGGCGGTCCAGACGTCGACCTTACGGATCTGCTCGTCGACCATGGCGCGGTGGAGGTTGTCGCGGAGCGCCACCGGCCACAAGCCAACGACCGGATGGCTGCGCTCGGCCGATGCGGCACAAGCCATGTCGCCGCCCTCGCCTTCGACCGCAGCCCGCAGGCGGGCGACCAAGTCCACCGGCATGAACGGCGCATCGGTCGGAAACGTGGCGACCAGAGAGGCGTCGGGCATGTGTTCGGCGGCCCAGGTCATCCCGGTCAGCACGCCGGCGAGCGGTCCGGCAAAGTCCGCCACGACGTCGGCCACAACCGGCCAGCCGAAATCGACAAACCGGGCGGGATCACCGTTGGCGTTGAGGATCAGGCGGTCGACCTGCGGCGACACCCGATCGCCGATGTGGGCCAGGATCGGACGGCCGCCGAGAGGACGCAGACATTTGTCACCGCCACCCATGCGGCGCGACCGGCCGCCGGCAAGCAAGACACCAACGATCGGCGAGCGAAAATTCCCGGTTGCCGGCATGCTATCCGATCACGACGTCCAAGCCGGCCCGGCGCTCTCCCGCCCGGCTGCGGGACAAGCGGGCACGGCACCGATCCGGCGCATTGCGAAGTCTTGACCACAGCGGAGTGAAAGCAGGTTGAGGCGGATTTCGATTTGCCCTAGGCGGCATCTTCGGCGAGTCCGCCCTTGCGTTGGTGACGGCTGGATTCTTCTCCGACCTGGTTGATGTCGGCATCGTGGACGATACGGTCCTCGCCGGCGAGCGCGACGAAGCGCTTGCCGCGGGCACGCCCGATCAGTGTGAGATGGGCCTGCTTGGCAAGGTCGACACCCCAAGCCGTAAAGCCCGAGCGCGAGATCAGGATCGGGATTCCCATCTGGACGGTCTTGATCACCATCTCGCTGGTGAGCCGGCCCGTGGTGTAAAAGATCTTGTCGTCGGGGCTGACGTCATTGAGGAACATGTAGCCGGCGATCTTGTCGACCGCGTTGTGACGGCCGACGTCTTCCATATAGACCAACGGACGGTCCTGCTCGCACAACACGCAGCCGTGAATCGCCCCCGCTTCGAGATACAGGCTGGGCGCGGTGTTGATCTTCTTGGTCAGGGCATAGAGCCAGGAGGTGTGTAGAACGACGTCCGTGGGCAGCGCGACGTCCTCGAACTTCTCCATCAAATCGCCGAATACCGTGCCCTGGGCGCAGCCCGAGGTTCGGGTTTTCTTTTTCAGCTTTTCCTCGTAGTCGGTTTCGCGCTCGGTCCGCACCACGACGACCTCGAGCTCGTCGTCGTAGTCGACTCCGGTTACGACGTCATCGGCGCGCAACATGTTTTGATTGACCAGGTAGCCGACGGCGAGGAATTCGGGATAGTCACCGATCGTCATCATGGTGACGATTTCCTGCCCGTTGAGAAACAGGGTCAGCGGCCGCTCGATGATGACCGAGGTTTCGATCGCCGTGCCCTCGTGGTCCACACCGGCCACGCGCTGGGTCAGTCGCGGGTCCTTGGGGTCCGGTCGAATGGTGAATTCATCCATAGCCGGAATATGACCAGCGGGCACCGAAAGGGCAAGCGGCGGCGCCTGCATCCGTCACACAAGGATTGTAAAATTCAACAGAATTTGCATATTATCACGTAATTATGCAGTCAAAATCCCTATGTCCGAGATATTTGCCGCATTCGGCAGCGCCGTATCGCTGATCGTCGCCTGGGACGCCGATCTAGCCGAAATCGTCGGTCTGTCGCTGCGCGTCAGCCTCGGCGCGGTGGCGGTCGCGTCGGTCATCGGCCTGCCGATCGGTGCCGCGGTCGCCCTCTACCGTTTTCCCGCCCGCAAGGTCGTGATCGTGCTTCTCAACGCCTTGATGGGCCTGCCGCCGGTCGTCGTTGGCTTGGTCGTCTATCTCTTCCTGTCGCGCTCGGGGCCACTCGGCTTCCTCGACCTGTTGTTTACGCCGACCGCTATGGTCATCGCCCAGACCATACTGATCGCCCCGATTATCGCCGCGCTCACGCGGCAGGTCCTCGAGGACATGTGGCTCGAATACGAGGAGCAGTTGCGTTCTCTCGGGGCGCGGACTAGCCGGGCGCTGTGGACCCTCCTTTGGGACGGCCGATTCACGCTCGTGACCGTGATCCTCGCCGGATTCGGACGCGCCAGCGCGGAGGTCGGCGCGGTCATCATCGTCGGCGGCAACATCGCCCATCTGACCCGGGTCATGACCACGTCGATCGCGCTCGAGACCCGTAAGGGCAATTTGGAACTGGCACTCGGCCTTGGCATCATCCTGATGTGCTTGGCGTTGGCGGTGAATGCCGCGGCCTACCTGGTCCGCGACCTCGCCGAGCGGCGGACCGGATAAGCCATGGATGCCGGGCCGGTCACGAATCATACGATCCTGCCGCTGTCGCTGGAACGTCTGACCTTCGATGCCGGCGGCAAAGCGATCCTTCACGAGCTCACCGCGCGGTTCGGTGCCGACGAACGCACCGTCATCCTCGGTCCCAACGGGGCAGGCAAAAGCGTGCTGCTTCGGATTTGCCACGGTCTGCTCAAGCCGACCTCCGGTGCGGTCCGCTGGGAAGGCGCGATCGGACGCCCCAACACGGCGCACGAACAGGCGATGGTCTTTCAACGTCCGGTCATGTTGCGGCGGTCCGCCTACGCCAACGTCGACTATGCCCTCAGCCTGCGCGGCGTGCCGCGCGAGAGGCGCCGCGAACGCGTGCTCGATGCCCTCGCCCATACCGGCCTGTCGCGCTTGGCCGACCAGCATGCCCGCGTCATGTCCGGCGGCGAGCAGCAGCGGCTCGCGCTGGCCCGGGTTTGGGCGCTGCACCCACAGGTCGTCTTCCTCGACGAACCGACTGCGAACCTCGATCCGCAGGCGAGCCGGCAAGTCGAACGCATCATCGACGCCATTCACGAGACCGGCAGCAAGATCATCATGACCACTCACGACCTCGGCCAGGCGCGCCGTCTCTCCGACGAGGTCTTGTTTCTACATCAGGGCCGCGTCCTCGAGCGCTCGCCGTCCGCGGCCTTTTTTGACGAACCCGCGACGGCTGAAGCGGGAGCCTTCATGCGGGGCGAGTTGCTGGCCTGAACCCCAATCGAAAGGAAGTCGATCATGTCCGTCTTTCGCCGTCTGATGCTCCAAATGGCCACCGCCCTATTGGTCGCCACCAGTGGCACCGCGTTCGGCGCAGAGAAATCGATCACGTTGGCGTCGACCACGTCGACGGACAACTCCGGCCTGTTCGCCTATTTGTTGCCGATCTTCGAAGCCGAATCCGGGATCCGGGTCGACGTCGTCGCCGTCGGCACCGGGCAAGCGATCCGTCTGGCCAAGGCGGGCGATGCCGATGTGCTGCTGATCCATGACAAGCCCTCGGAGGAAACGTTTGTCGCCGAAGGCTTCGGCGTCGAGCGGCGCGACGTGATGTACAACGACTTCGTGATCGTCGGACCGGCGAACGACCCTGCCGGCATTAAGGGCGGCGACGATGCAGTGAGGGCATTGCGCAGGATCGAAGCGAGTGGCGCACCCTTCGCCTCGCGCGGCGACGACAGCGGCACCAACAAAGCGGAATTGCGGCTGTGGAAAGCAGCCGGAATCGACCCGGCCGACGCCTCCGGTACCTGGTACCGCGAGACCGGGTCGGGCATGGGGCCGACGCTCAACACCGCGTCGAGCATGAACGCCTATACGCTGACCGACCGCGCCACCTGGCTCAGCTTCAAGAACCCGGGCGAACTGGAGCTCGTGGTCGAGGGCGACCGGCGCCTGTTCAACCAGTACGGCGTGATCCTCGTCAATCCGGTCAGGCACCCGCACGTCAAAGCCGAAGACGGCCAAGCCTTCGTCGATTGGATCACCTCGGCGGCGGGGCAGAAAGCGATCGGTCGCTTCGGAATCGGCAGCAAGCCGCTTTTCTTCCCCAATGCCATGATCACGGATTGAGCCATGGGGGAAACCATCGACACCAACGCGTATCCGATACGGAGGACGGCCATGGGTGTGAGAGCGGGAACAAGACCAGCCAAGGCCTCTGGAATCGTCGCCGGGGCCGTAATGATGATGGCGGTCGCCGGGACCGCGGGCGCCGGCGAGACGGTCACCGTGACCATGACCAAGGAGCAGTGGGACGCCATTCAGAGCGTCCTGCCGCGGCTCAACGAGCTCGAATCGTAGGTCCGCAACAACACTCAAAACCTGCAGGTTCAGCAAGGCCAGACCGAGGAGATCGGCCAGAAGGTGGGCCAGCTCACGGACGGGGCGGTCGATGCCGACCGGATTCCCGACCAGGGCTCGCTGGTAAACAGCGGCAAGAAGGGCATGACCTTCGAACTGTCGGGCCAGGTCAATATGGGCGTCATGTTCGCCGATACCGGCAGTGGTCCGGCGCTGGGAACCCCAATCGGAACGACGCCGGACAATGACCGCAAGGTCTGGATCGTCGACAACGACACGTCATCATCGCGGTTCCGCTTCATCGTCAAGGCGCCGATCGACGATGTCTGGAGCGCCGGCGCCACCGTAGAACTCGAACTCGAACAAAACGCCAGCAACGAGGTAAACCAGACCGACGCATCGACGCGGGCGTTCGATTTCAACCTTCGCAAGGGTGAGGCCTGGCTCAAGAACAAGAGCTGGGGAAAATTCTGGATCGGCCAGGGTGATACGGCAACGAACGGTATCACCGAGCAGGATCTCTCGGGCACAAAAGTCATCGCCAAATCGGACGTCCAGACCGTCGGCGGCGGGCTGATCTTCCGCGACGCGAACGGCATGCTCAACGCCGGTTTGCTCGACGTTGCCGACTTCTTCAACAACCTCGATGGGCTGAGTCGCAAGCAACGCGTCCGCTACGACACTCCGACGTTTGCCGGGTTTTCCCTGGCGACGAGCTATAGCGACGGTGGGTTCTACGACGTGCGCGTTCAGCACACGCAGAAATATCCGGCTCTCGGCGGCCTCAAAGTGGCAGCGGCGGCGGGCTGGTACGATGGGACGGACTCGGCGGGCAGTGGCAAGGAAGGCTTTGGCGGTTCGGCTTCGATCCTGCACGTGCCCACCGGCCTCAACATCTCCGGCGCGCACGGCCAAGTTCTCGACACAGACGGCGATACCGAGCCGCATTTCTATTACCTCAAGGGCGGCTGGCAAGGTAACCTCTTCGATTTCGGCAAGACCGCGCTGTCGGCGGATGCCTTCATCGGCGAGGATTACGAGCAGGACGGGAGCACGTCCGACGCCTATGGCTTCCAGTTGGTTCAGAACATCGATGCCAGCAACACCGAGCTTTATGCGGGCGGTCGCGTGTTCGAGGTGGAGAACCCCGGCGACGACTTTCAGGATATCTGGACCGGCATGGTCGGTGTGCGGCAGAAGTTCTAGGTCACCGGCACGGAGATATAGGAGACGCTTGGCATGCGATATTTGATCGTGGCGGTATTGCTGGTGTCGCTGGCGGCTTGCGCCGGCAGTGAGGATTTCGAATACGAGCAGCCGGATGGCATGAAGCCGGGTCCTGGCCTGTTCACGGGCGAGGACGGCGTCGTGAGTTTCACCATCCCCTATGATTGATCGGCTGCGACCGCGGAACCGATGAACAGACTGGCCGGAATTCTCCTGCTGGCGGCGGCGATCGCCTGGGGGCCGGAACAGGCTTCAGGACAAGACCCGGTACGCCTGGCGACGACGACGACGGTCGAGGAATCCGGCCTGCTCGATAATCTGCTCGAAGCCTATGCTCGGGATTCCGGCGAGACCGTCAGGGTGATCGTGCGCGGCACCGGCGAGGCGATTGCGCTCGCCCGCCGCGGCGACGTCGACCTGATCCTGGTCCATGACACGGAAGCGGAGAGAAATCTCGTTGCCGACGGCGGCGGAAGCGCCCGCGCCGATGTGATGTACAACGATTTCGTCATTGTCGGGCCGGGGGACGACCCGGTCGCGGTCAAAACCGCCACCGATGCCGCTACGGCGCTGCAGCGGATCGCCGATAGCGGTACGATGTTTATTTCTCGCGGCGACAATAGCGGAACCCACCGGCGCGAGCGCGAGCTATGGGCGATCGCGGGCCGAGATCCCCAGGGCCGCAGCGACGCCTGGTACCTCGAAAGCGGTAGCGGCCAAGGGGCGACCCTCAACATCGCATCGGCGCGGCTGGCTTACGCCCTGACCGATCGCGGCACGTGGCTGGCGTTCCGCAACAAGGACCAGCTGCGCATCCTGTTTGCCGGCGATCCGTTGCTTAAGAACGTCTACGGGTTGGTTCTCGTCGACCCCGACCGCCATGACGGCATCAATGCGGCGGGTGCGCGTCGCCTCGCCGACTGGCTTCTATCGGAACCGGGCCAGAAGGCGATCGCCGCCTATCGCATCGATGACGCGCCTGCCTTCCGGCCGGCGGCATCGAATTGGGAGGAATAACCCTTAAGGCCCGTTGTAGTGCACGCGACCGAGACCGCCCACGCCATAACCCTTGAGACTTGACGCGCGCGTGCGGAAGGCTTTCGAATGCGCGAAATCGAAAAGCGCCTGGATTTCGGGTTCGAAATAGTCGTGGCGCGTCATCACCAAGTCCAGGCGTTCTCGGTGCAGTGGTACAAAGTCGAGCTGGTATTGCGCCGCGACCGCGGCAAGACCCAGCCCGACATCGGCAAGGCCTTCCTGGATCGCCAGGCCGACATCGGTCTCCGTACGCGCCGGCGTGTCGGTCCAATCCAGCCGCGCCGGATCGATACCCTCGCGAACCAACAGATGCTCCAGCAGGATCTGGCTGCCGGCGCCCTTTTGACGTGGAATGACACGCATCCCTGTCTGCGTTGCGGCCGACAGGTCCGCCGCGCCTTTCGCTTTGCCGCGCGCTACGATGAGACCTTGTTGCCGCCCTGCCCATTCGATGACCACGATCGGCTGGCGGTCGAGCGCCGCGCGAACCATCGGCACGTTGTAGTCGCCGCTTTCTGCGTCGAGCACGTGAAGCGCGGCGACCATGGCCTCGCGGCGTGCAAGCCGTCCGAGGCCGTCGAGGCTGCCGCCCGGCAGAATGGCGAGGGTCGACGAAGATTCACGCAACGCCCACTCCAACAAGGGGTCATGGCTGCCGGCAACGACCCGCGGGACCGGGGGCTCTCCGGCTACCGGACCGTCGCTCCCCTCGAGCACCCAGAGATCGATTAAGGCCTTGGGAAACAACCATTTTCCGGTTACGCGCGTGCAAGGTATCCGGCGCCCGCGGACCAGGTCATAGACCTTTCGCTCCTTGATGCGGAGGTATTCGGCGACCTCCTTGGTCGTCATCATTTCAGGCATGCGGGCCCCCGGATGCACACGGTGCCGGCCTTCTATTCGAGTGCAATCTCTCCGCCGATGGCGACGTCGAGGCCGACGTCACCGATCGTCAGCTGCACGTTCACCGGCAGGGATTCACTGCCTGACAGCTTGCCTGACTCGAGAGCGTCCCGGATTGCGCCCTCGATCTCACGCTGCGAGGTCACACCGACTTTTTTGAGGAATTTCCGGATGCTCATGTTGAGCGTGTCTTGGTCCATATTTCTCTCCTATATCGAATGACTCAGGCCGCGGTGGCCAGAGGCAGGTTGAAGATCAGGTTTTGCGGCTTGATGCGGAGGACGCCGTCGGTGGTCATCGCCATCGCCATGTAGACGGGGCGACCCTTGACGTTCGGCAGCATGGCGTCGGGGTCGGGGAACTCAGCCCGAAACAGGCACAACAAGCGGTAGCGGCGGTCGTCGTTAAGCGGCACACCGTTGTACAGATCGTTGAGCATCGCGGTGGCCTCGGAGTCCAAGCCAACGTGCCACACCCATCGTTCATCGCTGATCGACTGCACCGGATAGATCGTCACCTCTATCGCCAGCAGGTGTCGCACCCAGGCTTCGAGGGCCCGGCAGAACGCGTCGAGACCCGGCTTGGTAAAACCGATATCGAGCACGGTGTCGAAGCTGTCGCTGCGCCGCCAATAGACGGCCCCGGTCTCCTCGTCGAGAACATCGAGCTCGATGACACGGCCGCTGGGCTGGGAGTCTGTCAACAATTGGCCGATATGGTCGAAATGCACAATCCCATCTCGGGCATCGCGCGTGGCACGCATGTCGACGATTTCCTCATCGGCGACCATGATCGTGTCCTCTTTGATCGTGACCTTCTGGCTGCGGAACAACAGCTCGCCGGCGCGGACCCGGAGCGGGTCCGGACAACGGTCGAGAACGCCCCGCATGATCGCATGGACCAGCTGATCCAAGAACAGCGGCGGGAAACCGGACACCCCATTGCGGAACAGGGCTATGTAGCCGGATTCCAGCGTACCCTCGCGCAACAATACGTCGCGAAAACGCAACACCGCATGATAATTGTCGCGGGCGTCGGGATCGGCAAACTCTTCGATGCGACGTGCTTCCACGGCCATCGTCGGATCGGCCATCAGATCTTCATGGAGTCGAAGCTCGGCTGGGCAGGATTCCTCTACCGGCGCCAATTCCGGCCTGCCGATATAGGCACGCAAGAACTCCGGGGTGACCGCCAAGCGGCCGGTCTTGTCCTTGTTCAGCAAGTGATATCCGGACGAGCGCCAAAAATCCGCCATCTTCTAAGCCGCCTTCGGATCGAAGGGACACGACCCCCCCAATAGTGGTGGGCGCTCCTCCGACCATGACGAGCGAGGGCTGAAGAAGCTCGACGATGCGGGGCGCCGGGCCCCGGTGGCGATGATGTGTGCCGACAATTCCATCAAATCCTGTGATATGCGGGGAGGCCCGTAATTGAAACGCTTCGATCGATCACACACTGCCATCGTCCTCGACGATCGTCCAGATACGGGCGTGCGCGGCTTCTCGCGGCGGTTCGACGGTACGAAAGCGCTCGATAATATCGCCATCTTCGAAGTCGCGCTCGACGCAAAGCAGCGTGTTGACCTTGTGGTCGCAGAGACCGGCGGCAAATTCCGCCTCTTCGCGAGCAGCCGGCAGTGCCGTTTCGATATCGGGCGCACCGAATCGCTCAACCGCGTAGATTGCCAGTGCGTGCAGCACGCCTTGATACTCTTCGTCTTGGATTTCGGCGACACGGACAAAAGTCGACCAGCCGAAACTCGACGTGCCGAGAAACGCCCGCGCAAAAGCTTGGCGCCGCTTGCCGATCAGGGATTCCGGATCAGCGCCGGCAAAAACGAACGACCCCGAGACAGCCCACTCGTCAGGCGCCGCCGCGGCGTCATAGACATGGCTATCCGATATATCGAGCTGCACGGTTCGCGGGAACCGCATCTTCGCTACCGTCCAATCGCATCGGTCAGAAGAATGTCCCGCAGTCCGCTTTCCGTCGCCATTCGCAGGTCGCCGTCGGCGGTAACGTCGAGAAACTCTCCCATGACCGTCTGGCCGGCGAGCGCGACCGAAATTGATTTGCCGCCTCCCTTGATACGCGCCAACCATGCCGCCCGGAGCGGCGCAAAACCATCATCCTGCCAGCGATTGACCCAGGCCAGGAAATGCCGGCTGAAAGATTCCAGCGCGGCCGCGGCGGTCACGTCGACGCAGTTCTCATATGAGAGTGTCGTCTGCGGTATCGAATCCCGTTTCGACGATTGGGGCTGCCCGGTAATCGATAGTCCAGCACCGAGTACCAACCATTCGGGAATGTCCTCCGCTGTTATGTTCTCGGGCGCTCGCAGTTCGATCGAAGCGGCGCGGCGCTCGTTGACATGAATGTCGCCCGGCCAACCGAAGCCGACCTCTACTCCGGGAGGTAAAATCGAGGCTAGCGCATCGCCCATGCCAAGCGCACCGGAGAACATGACCGGCGCGGCCCTGGCCCACGGCTCCGTTGGCGTGAGGACGATCGCGCAATCGAGGCAATCCGCGCGATCGGACCAAGCCAGGGTCGCCGGATCGGCGCCATCCTTGGCAAGGGCAATGGCGCATTGCATCGCCGAATCGTCGCTAGCGATTCGAACCAACCGATAGAGCGGCGGCAATGTCAGGGAATCGATCATCGGCGACATCGGTTGCGCGGCAGCGGCTCAGCGGAGAAGCACAATTGGAATACTCGATCGGAAGAAACGAAGTGTCGCCTTGCGACCGGTCAGCGCCATCGCGGACCCGCGGAAACATGCGACGGATGCGCAACAAGACGGGCGCAGCGGCTAGTTGTCGAGCCGCACGTTGCCGCCCGAATATACATCCTCCGAACTGGACGGAAGATCGTTGAGGGTCAAATAGGCGCCGAACGCGATAAGCAACGCGGCGCAGATACTGGCGATAAAGGCGTTCATGTTGTTGTCACTCCCTAACTCCGGCGCGTGGCGCGGGATTGTACCTTGTTGCCCATGATAAGGCCGCTCGTGTCACTATGAAACATCATTGCGCGCCGTCGACGGCGGTCGCCTCTCTTAGATATTCGATCAACGCCATCCGGTCGTCGTCATTTGGCATGCGCTGGAGCGGCATCTTCGACCCGGGTGTGTATTCCTGCGGACCTTCGGTGAACAGCGCGTTTATGGTCGCGTCCGACCAGATAATCGTGCTGTCGCGCAGGGCCTCGGAGTAGCGATAGCCGGGTACCGACCCGGCACGACGGCCGAACAACCCGTGCAACGGCGGACCGGCCTTGTTTCCTCCGTTGGCGGTCAGGTTGTGACAGGCGGCACATTTTCGGAACAGCGCGGCACCGCGTCCGGCTTCGGCGACGGCATCGGATGTTTCCGGCGCTTTGGCTTCGAGACCCAACGAGGCGCCGCTGCGGACGTCCCACACTTTGATCAGGTCGTCGGCACCGGCCGAAATCAGGCGTTCGCCGTCGGCAGCGAAGGTCAGCGTCCAGACCGGGCCGCGATGGCCTCGCAGGGCGCGAATAAAGGCGCGTTGCGGTAGATCCCACAGGAAGATCCTGCCGCCAAATCCGGCCGAAGCGATGTAGCGGCCTTCCTTGTCCACCGCGACCGCCAAGACCGAGCCTTCATGCCCTTCGAGCTTGGCCAAGGCTTCGCCGGTTTCGATCGACCAAATGCGCACGGTTTCGTCGGTGCTCGCCGAGACGGCCAACTTTCCGTCCGGCGTAAAGACGACGCTGTTGACGGCAAAATCATGGCCGGGCTGCTTCCATACCTGGGCGCCGTCTTCGACCGACCACAGGCGAACGGTGGTGTCGTAACTGCCCGTCAACAGGCGGCTGCCGTCGGGGGAGAACGCGACGGCGTTGACGTTGCTGTCATGACCCTCAATCTCACCAACCGCCTTTCCCGATGCCAGGTCCCAAAGCCGGACCATCCGATCCCAGCCCCCCGACGCGGCGAGCGCGCCGTCGGGCGATACCGCGACCGAGGAAACTTTGCCGATGTGGCCTTCGAAGCGCCGCAGAACCGCCCCATCCGAAAGGCGCAGCAACATGAGCGTACCGTCGTCGCTGGCCGATAGGACGCGTGCGCCGTCAGGCGACAGGGCCACCGAATTGACCGCCCCGTCATGCTCGACGAAGGTTTCGATCGGTCGCTCGGAACCGAGGTCCCACAAAATTACAGAGTAATCGAAACTTCCCGAAACCACGCGCTGCCCGTCCGGCATAGCCTGCACGCTTTTGACCGGTCCGCCATGACCGATCATGTCGGCCCCGGTCTCCGCCGACCACGAGAACGCCAGCAGTACCGCCACCAAGAAGCAGCGGTCGACCGTGGCACGACGACGGGAGCCGGTCACGGCCCCAATCGGGCGCGTTCAGCCGGCGTCATGGCGCGGCGCTCAGGCGCTCTGCGGGGCCTTGCCAGGCGATGCCGGGGCATCACCGCGACGGGCTTCTTCGGCAGCGGCCTGCTCGCTTTTGACCTCGGCGACCCAGACGCTGTGATGCTCGCGGGCCCAATTCTCATCGACCTCGCCCGAACCCATGGCATCGAATGCGCCTTGCATGCCGATTGTGCCGATATAAATGTGCCCCAGAATGACTACGATCAGCCCTTGGCTGAACACGCCATGCCAGAGCATGGCCAATTGCTGCTCCTGGAGCAGAGTGAGATCGGTCTGCAACTGAGTTCCAAAGATACTGTTGACGATGGCGAAGGTGTCGGCGAACAGGTGAGTCTGGAATGGGAACATCAAAATGATCCCCGACAAGCTTATCGACAGCCCGCCTAGAACGACGATCCAGAATATCAGTTTCTGCCCGGCATTGAATTTCTTGGCCGGCGGATGGGAATGCTTGGAGAACAAACCGCCAAGCTTCGCCACCCAGATGAGGTCGTACCTGTTGGGGAAATTGTGGACCACCCACAGGACGAAGGCCATGGCGAGACCGGCCATGAATCCGAAGGCGAGATAATTGTGCGCGAGTTTGCCCCATAGCGTGATGGTGGCGAACGAGTCGGGGCCGATCAGCGGTTTCAGTGCATGGCGCCCATAGAGCATGTTGAGACCCGACAGCGCCAAAACGATGAAGGTCGATGCCATCAGCCAATGGGCGAAGCGGTCGAACGCATTGAAACGCAAGATCCGGTTGGGGCTGGCGCCGGCCTCGATCTTGATTCGGCCGCGAAGCGCGAAGAACAACGCCAACACAATCACCATCCCGAGGAGCGCCCAGGCACCATAGGTGGCGATCGGTCCGTTGCGTAGCGCGCGCCAGTTCTCGCCCTCGGACTGGATTAGCACGCCGGCTTTCTTGTCGGGGACGGACACGTTGCCGGCCTTGCCCTGACGCATTTCGCGCCAGAGTTCGGCGTCGCTGGTGATTCCGGAAGATCCACCGGGAACGGCGCCCTGTTGCGCTTGCGCCACCGGATCGAGAAGCAAGGAACCGCCGACACCGACCGCTACCGCATAGGCAACGACCATGATCAGTCCGACGATGCCGAGGGCCCTACGGAAATTATTGCTGCGCCGCATGGTTATGCTTTCCCGTCTAGTTCGCATTTTGGTTCTGCGCGCGATGGCGCAGTTCATTGACCTGCTCGGCGCTGAGCGCCGCCGGCTTGTCATCCGGGTAGGCGCCCTTCTCGAGCGAAATCGTTCGGTTCTGCTCGTCCTCCCGGCAACCGGCAAGCGCGAGCCCGGCCGTCACCAGACATGCAATTACAAAGAGAGTTGATCTTCCGGTCGCCGTCATTTTCCACGCCTCATCTCTCGGACGGCCCTACGTCATGGAGCCCCACCCACGAAACATATCGCCACCCAACGAGCAATGTCACAAGAAAACGGGGAGGCCCTTTCGGGCCTCCCCTTTCTAGCTAAGACGTAGCGATCAACCGCCGGCCTTGAGCTGATAGGCGGTGCCCCAACCCCATGCACCGGACCCGAAGCCGCGGGCCACGACACGTTCGCGATAGATATTGGAAACGATGTCGCCGTCGCCGGCCAAGAGCGCCTTTGTCGAGCACATCTCGGCGCAAAGCGGCAGCTTGCCCTCGGCGAGTCGGTTGCGACCGTATTTCTGGAACTCGGCCGCGCTGTTGTCGGGCTCCGGTCCGCCACCGCAGAAGGTGCATTTGTCCATCTTGCCGCGGCTGCCGTAATTGCCTGCCTGCGGATATTGCGGCGCGCCGAACGGGCACGCGTAGAAGCAATAACCGCAACCGATGCAAAGGTCCTTCGAATGCAGGACCACGCCTTCCTCGGTCTGATAGATGCAATCGACGGGACAGACCGCGATGCACGGCGCGTCGGAGCAGTGCATGCAAGCGACCGAAATCGACCGCTCGCCCGGCTGGCCGTCATTGAGCGTGACGACGCGACGCCGGTTAATGCCCCAAGGCACCTCGTTCTCGTTCTTACAGGCCGTGACACAAGCGTTGCATTCGATGCAGCGCTCGGCATCACAAAGGAATCTCATTCGTGCCATGGTTCAGCTCCCTACGCTTTTTCGATGCGGCACAAGGTCGCCTTGGTTTCTTGCATGTTGGTGACCGAGTCATAGCCGTATGTCTGTACCGTGTTGCTGGCTTCGCCAAGGACATAGGGGTCCGCTCCCGCCGGGTACTTGTCGCGGAGATCGACCCCTTCCATGTGACCGTCCCAGTGGAACGGCATGAAAGCCACGTCACGGGCGACCCGTTCGGTGACCATCGCCATGACCTTGCCCTTTGCACCTTCCGGCCCATGCACCCAGACCATGTCACCGTCCTTGATGCCAAGGCTATTGGCGTTGAACGGATTGATCTCGACATACATGTGCTGCTGCAATTCGGCGAGCCACCGATTGGACCGGGTCTCGTCGCCACCGCCTTCGTATTCGACGATTCGACCCGATGTCAGAATCATCGGGAAGTCGGCGGTGAAGTCCTGCTCCTGGATCGACATATAGCGGGTCGGCAGACGGTACATCTGCCGGTCGGTATAGGTCGGGTAATCGGCAACAAGATCGCGCCGCGGGGTATAGAGCGGCTCGCGATGGGTCGGCACCGGGTCGGGGAAGGTCCAGACCACGCAACGGGCCTTGGCGTTGCCGAACGGGGCACAGCCATGCTTGATCGCAACCCGCTGGATACCTCCCGAGAGGTCGACTTTCCAGTTGGTCTTGTCGCCGGCAATGCCTTCGATCGTGGCCCGCTCGTCATCGGTCAGGTCACCGTCCCAGCCGAGCTGCTTGAGCATCGCCATGGTGAACTCGGGATAACCGTCCTTGATCTCCGAGTCCGCCGAATAGGCGCCCTCGGCGAGCAGGTTCTCGCCGTCCCGTTCGACCCCGAAACGGGCGCGGAAGGTCAGACCACCTTCGGCCACCGGCTTCGACATGTCGTAGAGGTTCGGCGTCCCGGGATGGTTCATCTCCGGTGGTCCCCAAGACGGCCACGGCAGCCCGTAATAGTCGCCGTCGCATGGCCCACCATTCGCCTGCAAGGTCGTGCGGTCGAAGGTATGCTGGTTGGCCATATGCTTCTTGAGGCGCTCCGGCGACTGGCCGGTATAACCGATCGTCCACATGCCGCGGTTGATCTCGCGCAGCACGTCTTCGACCAGCGGCTCGGTGCCGCTGACTTCGATGTTCTTGAACATGTCGTCGGCAAAACCGAGCTTTTGCGCCAGGAGATAGGCGATCTCATGGTCCGGCTTGCACTCGAACATCGGCTCGATGACCTTGTCGCGCCACTGGAACGATCTGTTCGACGCGGTCACCGAGCCATAGGTCTCGAACTGCGTCGCCGCCGGCAGAAGGTAGGTGCCGTCGGTGCGGTTGTGCATGACCGCGGTTGCCGTCGGATAGGGATCGATGACGACCAGGATGTCGAGTTTGTTCATCGCCTCGACCATGTCGAGACCGCGGGTCTGCGAATTCGGCGCATGGCCCCAGAAGACCATGGCCCGGACATTGTCGGGCTGGTCCATGTTCTCCTTGGCCTCGAGAACGCCGTCGACCCAGCGCGACACCGGGATACCCTTGGCGTTCATCAGCTCCTGAGAGGCGAAGCGATTGAACATGTCGTCGTAGTTGACATCCCAGACACGCGACCAGTGCTTCCAGGCCCCTTCGGAAAGACCGTAGTAGCCCGGCAAGGTGTTGCACAGCACGCCGAGGTCGGTCGCGCCCTGAACGTTGTCATGGCCGCGGAAGATGTTACAGCCACCGCCCGAGACGCCCATGTTGCCGAGGGCCAACTGCAGCACACAGTAGGCACGCGTATTGTTGTTGCCGTTGGTGTGCTGGGTCCCACCCATGCACCAGATCACGGTGCCGGGACGGTTGTTGGCCATCGTCCGGGCAACACGTCTGAGCTGCGAGCCCGGCACGCCGGTGACGCGCTCGGTCTCTTCCGGGTTCCAATTGTTCACTTCGTCGCGAATCTGTTCCATGCCCCAGACGCGCGCCTTGATGAACTGCTTGTCCTCCCAACCGTTGTCGAAGACATGCCAGAGGATGCCCCAGATCAACGCCACGTCGGTGCCGGAACGGAAGCGGACGTATTCATCCGAATGTGCCGCCGTCCTGGTGAACCGCGGATCACAGACGATCAGCGGCGCGTTGTTACGCTCCTTGGCTTTCATCAGATGGAGCAGCGACACCGGATGGGCTTCGGCCGGGTTGCCGCCGATGACAAAAATCGCGCGGCTGTTGTGGATATCGTTGTAGCTGTTGGTCATCGCGCCGTAGCCCCAGGTGTTGGCGACACCCGCGACCGTGGTCGAATGACAGATCCGCGCCTGATGGTCGACATTGTTCGAGCCCCAGAAGGCGGCGAACTTGCGGACCAGATAGGCCTGCTCGTTGCTGTGCTTGGCCGAGCCCAGCCAGTAGACCGAATCGGGGCCCGATTCCTCCTTGATCGACAGCATCTTGTCGCCGATCTCGTTGATCGCCTCTTCCCAGGTGATCTTGGTCCATTTGCCGTCGACCTGCTTCATCGGGTATTTCAGGCGACGTTCGCCATGGGCGTGTTCGCGCACCGCGGCGCCCTTACAGCAATGGGCGCCGAGATTGAACGGGCTGTCGAAGCCGGGCTCCTGACCGGTCCAGACGCCATTCTCGACCTCGGCAATGACCGTGCAGCCGACCGAGCAATGCGTGCAAACGCTCTTGATCAGTTCCTTGGGCCGCGCACCGGGACCCGGAATGTCCTGCGCCTTGGCAACCATGCCGCCGGAAAGCGTCGAAGCGGCGGCAATGCCACCGGCCGCCAGGCCGGAGCGCTTGAGGAACGTGCGGCGATCGATGGCACCGCCGGTCAGGCCCGCGAGCGACTTCGTCAACCGCGCGCCGCCTGTTGTTCCGTTGACCTTTTTTGTAAGCATTGGTCTCTCCTAACCGTTCGCGCGGGCGTTAAAATTTCGCCAGTTCATAGTATTTCTTGACGTGCGCGGTCTCTCGATAACCGCCGCCGCCGCTGAGTTCGTCGGGCGTCGCCGCCTCGGCCGAACCAATCCCCGTTGCCACCGCCGCGGCGCCGGCAACGCCGCCGAGTCCGGCGGCTCTCAAGAAGTCGCGTCGCTTGATCGATGTGATCTCTTTCTTGCTCATTTGTTCCACCTTGCTCTCACCTTCGTCTAAACGCGGCTACAGTGAATAAGCCGATGCGATCGCCACGATCTCGCGTCAGCTCACCATCTCAAATGCAGTTGCCTCGATATTCATAAAGACCCGGCCTATGGTTCCAACCGGCATATAGAATCTTGCCATTTCCGCCGCCTCGAGGTCCTCGAAAAAGCGCCCCGCCCATGGCGACAAGTGGGTCACGAAGAAATCTCGCTGCCCATAGAGATCGACCGGCGCACCGAAATCGCCGCCAATCAATCCCGCCATCATTTCGCAGACCGCGGCGATATGGTCCTCCGGCTCTTTAACATTGTTGGCGCGCGCGATCCCGCGCAGGTCCATATCGGCACGCAATTTCGCCAGCGGCTTTTCGTGAAGGAACCCGGTCAGATAGTACGACGCGAAGGGAATCAACTCGCCGCGGCCGAGGCCGATAAACAATGCGTTGTATTCGTCCTTGACGTCGGACGGTGTTACCCCGCGCGCGATCGCCGCCAACGCGCCGAGGGCCTGACCCATATCGGTATCGTCGCCCTCGAGACCGGCGGCCACGGCGAGCACGTCACGATCAGCTGGCATCGCCAAAAGGCGCCCCAGGAACCGATAATAATGAACACGTAGCGCGTCTTCTTCTGTTATGACGTGAGCGACCGAGCTGCCCGATTTGGTCATCGGGGTACCTACCTCCCAGAAATTCATCTTCTCGCCGACGTTTTGTCTTTTTTTCACCGGCGATTCACAAGGTACAGTACGGCTTGGGGCGGGGTCTAGAATTAATTCAAACTTAGGCTATTGCAACGCAACATTATTGCGCAACTGCGAACAACTGAGCGTTATCGGCAGCTCGGAAAAACATCAAACTTACGTATGGTCACATGAAAGATTGAGTGCATTTTGCCCATATTGCATCGCAATATCGTTCACGATTTTTCTATCGCGTCCGAGTCGTCGTTTTCTCCCGTATCGGCATTCTCCGCTACTGTCGCGTTTTCGACTTCGGTCGGTGCTTCCTCATCGGCCTCCGCGGCCTCGGTTGCACCGACATCGGCTTGCTCTATCGTCGGTTCCCGGGGCTCCTCCAGTTCGGCATCCGCAACCGCCGGCGCTTTGTCCTTCGCGTAGCCCTGCCCGACCTTATAGATCGATTTCAGCGACCCCTTGACGGCGAGGGCGGCGTCGGTGAAGTCCTCGCAATATTCATCGAGGCCATCCATTTCGCCGAATATCGGATTGCTCCGCCACAGCTTGCGCAGGGCTCGGGTGCGCAATTCCTCGGGCACCCCCTCTTTCATGAACACCCGGTAGTCGGATTGTTCGTCGAGCGAATCGATGTCGGGCAAGTCTTCGGGCGCGACGTCCGATTGCGAATTCGCGGTGTTCTCATCGATCTCGCCGGCGGCCGGCGCGGTGCCTTCCGGTGACTCGAGCGTTGCCGGGTCGCTTTCCTCGCGCCGGACAGCGTCCTTGCGTCGCGTCCAACGGCGGACAAAGGCATCGTCCTCAACCATCGTCACTCCCGTCGCCGCCCCTCGTCACCGGTGTTGTCGGCGGGCGATCGAAACCCGTCTTACGCGGATCGTAAGGTTTGCGTTTGCGCTTATGAAAGGGTTGGTCGACGTGATGCCGATCGACGAAGGCTTGCACCCAGGCGACCAAGCCACGATCCATCGGCACACCTTCGACGATGTCCTCACCGCTGTCGAGATAATCCTGCGCCTCATAGGGAGACGCCGTGACCAGAAACGGGAAGAAATCGTGCTCGGCCTCTTCCAGCGCCTCGCGCATGACAACATAAACCGACGGCGGGTTGGCAGACAGAGCAACCTTGTAGGCTTCGGTTTCACGGCGATGCAGTTCCAGCGGCAAAGTCGCGGCATGATAATGGGCCCAACCGTCGCCTTTGCGCAGCCTCTTCCAATATTCGGATTCGGGCGCGCCGGGGATGATCGCAACCGGACGCCACGCATATTTTTGCCACCGGTTATTGAGCTCGCGGCGCTCGACGACGATGCCGATTGGCATGCTGATCATGCGTTCAACGGTCATGCAATTCTCCGGCCGCTTCGCTTCGCCATTTCGCCTGGTCGCGGTCGCCGCCGCTGGTGCCGACAATTCTGCTTCGCGGCGATGGACTCCCGGTGCGACCCGCTTTAATTAAGGCGGCGCGTCGCATGACGCAACGGCCAAAGAAAGAAATCGGCCGAAGGGAGGATTATGGAGATCGGCGGCAAGAAGGTTCTCGTCTGCGACTGCGAAGCGACGATGACCCTCGACGGAAACAAGCTGGCCAAGGCCTGTGGTGCCCAATCGGCGGCCACGATCCATACCCAATTGTGCCGCGCACAGATCGAAAATTTCGAGTACGCGCTGGGCGACGGCGGCGGCGTGGTCGTCGCTTGCACCCAGGAATCGCCCCTCTTTCGCGAGACGGCGATGGAGGGCAAAAGCGAAACGCCGATAACCTTCACCAATATCCGCGAAAACGCCGGGTGGTCGGCGGAAGCAAGCGCGGCGACGCCGAAAATCGCGGCGCTGCTGGCCGAGGCGACCATTTCGGTACCGGGCGCGCCGTCGGTATCGATGTCATCCGAGGGTGTTTGCCTGGTCTATGGCCGTGACGAGGTCGCTTTGGCGGCGGCGCGCCAGCTGTCTTCCCGGCTCGACGTCACCCTGCTGCTGTCGAAACCGGGCGCGGTGATTCCACCGGCAATCATGGACATTCCCATCTTTGCCGGCACCATCGCATCCGCCCGCGGCCATCTCGGCGCCTTCGAAATCGTCGTCAATTCGTACGCGCCAATGATCGTTTCTTCGCGTCAGGAATTGGCGTTTCATGATTCGCGCGACGGCGCGGCCTCGAATTGTGATCTGATCCTCGACTTGAGTGGCGGCGATTCACTGTTCCCGGCGCCGGAAAAGCGAGACGGCTATTTCCGGCCGGACCCGAATGACCCGGTCGCTGTGCAACGGGTGCTGTTCGAACTCACCGACATGGTCGGCGAATTCGAGAAGCCGCGTTACGTCACCTACACACCCGAAATCTGCGCCCATTCACGCAGCGAGAAGACCGGCTGTACGCGCTGCCTCGACGTTTGTCCGGCGAGCGCCATTGCGCCAAACGGCGATCATGTCGAAATCGATCCCTATATCTGCGGCGGCTGCGGTGGGTGCCACAGCGTTTGCCCGACGGGAGCCGCTTCCTATGCGTTGCCGCCGCTCGAGATCGTGCTCGAGCGGCTGCGGACTATGCTCTCCGCCTATCATAAGGCAGGCGGCGAGCGCCCGGCTCTTTTGGTCCATGACGGTGAATACGGCAGCGAACTGATTTCGATGATGTCGCGGTTCGGACGCGGTCTGCCCGCGCGCGTTATTCCCTTCGCGGTCAACGAAGTGACTCAGATCGGCTTTGAGTTTCTTTCGGCAGCACTCGCCTATGGTGCCGAGCGGGTGTTCATCCTGGTGCCGCCGCGACGGCGGGACGAACTCAGCGGGCTGGCGGGCCAGATCGGCCTTGCCGAAGCGGCGGCCAGTGGTCTCGGTTACGGCGGCGGGCGGGTCGCCGTTCTCGATGAAACCGACCCCGATGCGGTTGAGGCGGCGCTCTATGCGCAGCCGCAAATGGCGCCCATGACACCGGGCACGTTCCTTGCCATGGGCAACAAGCGCAACGTCATCACGCTGTCGTTGGACCATCTTCACAAGCATGCGCCGGAACCGATCGATCTGCTGCCACTACCCCACGGCGCTCCGTTCGGCCACGTTTCGGTCGACACCCAAGGCTGCACCTTGTGCCTCGCCTGTGTCGGCGCCTGCCCCACCGGGGCGCTTATCGACAACCCGGATAGGCCGCAGCTGAGTTTTCAGGAGGCGGCCTGCATCCAGTGTGGTTTGTGTCAATCGACATGCCCCGAATCGGTAATTTCGCTGCAACCGCGGTTCAACTTCACCGAGGAGGCCCGGCGTGCCCTCGTCGTCAAGGAAGAGGAGCCCTTTAACTGTGTCCGTTGCGGCAAACCCTTCGGCACCAAGAGTTCGATCGAACGCATCGTCGAAGAGCTCGGCGGCCGCCACGCCATGTTCAAGGACGCGCAGGCGACCGAACGGCTTAAAATGTGCGACGATTGCCGGGTCATCGTGCAGTTCGAGGCCGGCGACGACCCGTTCGGCGGGGCGCCGCGGCCGCGCGTGCGTACCACCGAGGATTATCTCCGCGAACCCGAAATCGAGAAGGCGCGTCAAGACCTGCTCTCGCAGCGCAAGGACGAAGCGGGGGAGGACGGGGACTAGGGATCGCGTTTCCGATCGTGCGATCAATCGATGACCGAGGAAATTTTCTGGCAGAACCCCTATCTGACGCGGCTCGAGACGCGGGTCACCGGCGTCGAGGACCTCGACGTGACGGTCGCCGCGACCAATTTCTACGCCGAGTCCGGCGGTCAGGAGAGCGATGCCGGTACCATCGCCGGCCACCGCGTTACCCGCGCCCGCAGGCGTGACCGGGACATCGTCTACACGCTCGACAGCGATCACGGCCTCCGCGTCGGCGACCCGGTCACGATCGAGATCGAGTGGGCGCGGCGCTACCGGCTGATGCGGTTGCACTTCGCGGCTGAAATTGTATTGGAGCTCGCTTACCGGCGATTCGAGGCAATCGAAAAAATTGGCGCCCACATCGCGCCCGATAAGGCACGCATCGATTTCGCTTGGGACGATAACCTGTCCATGGACCTTGCGACGCTCGCCGAACAGGCAGCGGCAATCGTGATGTCCGATCAAGCAATCGTCAGCGCGTTCAGCGATGCGGCGACCGAACGGCGCTATTGGCAGATCCGCGAGTTCCCGCCGGTCGCCTGCGGCGGCACACACCTCAGGCGAACAAGCGAAGTCGGTGAAATATCGCTCAAACGCAAGAACATTGGCCGGGGCAAGGAGCGCATCGAGATCTACGTCAAGGACCCGATCTGAGAGTCTCGATTATTGCCCGGGAGGTGTCTGGTTGTTGCCGCCGGCGAGGTCGCGGCACATCGCTACGGCGCGGGCCTTGAACTGAAGCGCTTGGCGGCCGCTGATCGTCCCTTCGGCGGCCATGGAATCGATGTCCACCGCCCGTTCGGTGAAACATTGGCGATAGGCGACGTCTTCAAGGGCGCCGACGTCTTCCGCCGGCCACAGATCCGCGCGGTGGATATAGGCCAGCGCGCCCGCCGCCGCCACGGCGCACAGCACGGCGGTTCCACGTGCCCATCCGGTATCGAGAAAACCGACCTTATCCGCTTGCCCCATGATGCTGCGCACTATATCTAATCGGAAACCGGGGTGACAGCGCGACCCGCCGGGCACAAGTCAGGTATGGCCGGCCCTTCGAACCGGTAAGAATTGTTGAAGCGCGCCGCGGAGAGGGTATGGCCGACGACGTATCACTTATCGACCCTTGCGAACGCCCAATCACGTATTTGCGTGTATCGGTGACGGACCGGTGCGATTTTCGATGCGTCTACTGCATGGCCGAGGACATGACGTTCTTGCCCAAGGCGGACCTGCTGACATTGGAAGAACTGGACCGGATGTGCACCGCTTTCGTCCATTTGGGCGTTCGCAAGCTGCGCATTACCGGCGGCGAGCCGTTGGTTCGACGCAACGTCACATCCCTATTCCGCAATCTCGGACGCCACCTCGACACGGGTAAACTCGAAGAACTGACGCTGACGACGAACGGCAGCCAATTGTCGAAGTATGCCGGCGATCTTTACGACGCTGGCGTAAGGCGGATCAATGTCTCGCTCGATACATTGGACGACGCCAAGTTTGCCGAAATCACCCGTTGGGGCAAACTCGACAAGGTGCGCGAGGGTCTCGCCGCGGCCCAGGAGGCCGGGCTCGGCGTCAAGATCAATACCGTGGCGCTCAAGGGCGTCAACGACATGGAATTCGACCAACTCATCGAGTGGTGCGGTGCCGAGGGTTTTGACCTCACCTTCATCGAGGTCATGCCGATGGGCGATATCGGCGGCGAATCGCGGCTCGATCAGTACCTGCCGCTGTCGATGGTACGCGCCGAGATCGAGAAGTCGTGGACTCTCACCGACATCGACTACCGCAGCGGCGGGCCGGCGCGTTACGTCACCGTCGGCGAGACCGGCCGCAAGATCGGCTTCATTACGCCGCTTACCCACAACTTCTGCGAATCGTGCAACCGCGTGCGATTGACTTGTACCGGCACTCTATATATGTGCCTCGGACAAGAGGACGCGGCGGATTTGCGGACCCCGCTGCGCGCCAGCGAGGGCGACGATATTCTGGTGTCGGCGATTCACGAGGCAATCGGCCGCAAGCCCAAGGGCCATGATTTCGTCATCGACCGGCGCCACACCGGCCCCGCGGTCGGTCGCCACATGAGCGTGACCGGCGGCTAACCCGTTTTCCGCCTTGACGACTATTCGCCACCTTTGACCTCGATCGCGCAGCGGTCGATATCGAGGCAGCGGAAATAGTCTTGGTTGGTCAGAGCACCCACGCTTTTCGAAAACCCGGTCAGCTTGAGACCATCGATACCGATTTTGAGGTCGTAGGACAGACCGGGGCTGTCATACCGCCCTTCCTCAAGCCGGGCGCACAGCAGGCGGGTTATCGGCGTCTCCAGGTTGAGGTCGGGTACCTCGACCTGATAGACCGAAGCGACGCCACGGCCATATTCGCCGCCCCATTTCAGCCATGCCACCGCCGGCACTTCGAGATGATGATTGACGCTGGCGACGTAAGAGCCGGGAATCGACGAAAAGAACGCCTCGCAAGATTTTTCGGCGGCGGCTGGCGAGGCGGCAATACACAACACGGCTACGGTCAACGCGAAGATACGCATTCTTGCACCTTCAAATCGGTTCCTTGGCGGGTCCCGCCATGATCCCCGACAGTATGCCTGCTTGACGCGGTCGCGAACAGGGCGCGGACACCGTTTCGTCTAGGTATCCGTGGCATCGAGCCAGGATTCGACAAGAAACCGCGCGATCGAATCACGACGCGGCAGCTTCGGACCGTCGCCGTCGTCACCCCACTCGCCAAAATTCCGCACCTCTTTCGGCGTGAACCAGCGCGCCTCGTCGAGCTCGTCGTCATCGAGGCGAATCGCCGTCGATGCGGCCTGCGCGCGGAAGCCCAACATGATCGAAGCCGGGAACGGCCACGGCTGCGAGCCCTGATAGGCGACATCGCCGATGACCACCCCGGTCTCCTCGAAGACCTCTCGGACCACCGTTTCCTCGAGGCTCTCTCCGGGTTCGACGAAGCCGGCCAGGGTCGAGTAAAGACCAGCGGGCAGACGCACATGATGCCCCAAGAGGCAGCGCGGTGTGCCACCATCGAGGGGGCAGTGCTCGACCAGCATGATGACCGCCGGGTCGGTGCGCGGGAAGGTCTGGCGGCCACAATCCCCGTTGGTGCACGCTCTGATGTGGCCACCGTCCCGGCTTTTCATCACCGCCCCGCACGACGCACAGAACCGTTGCCGCCGGTGCCAATACGCCATCGCCCGCGCGTAGGCCATGATCCCGGCATCATACCCGCTCAGATGCGGCCCGACCTGGCGCAAATCGACAAACGCCCCGGTGCCCACCAGGTCGACCGCCTGGTGCTCGTGCGGAACGTCGATGTCGACGGCAAAGACCGCGGTATCGCCGTCGAGGCCGAGGAACACAGTCACGGATGATGCTTTCAAGATCGCCGCCGCAAGGGGTCCCGAGCGGAAGTCCGCGGAAGGGGTCGCGTCGTTATCCATCCCGGCGACCAGGTTTCGATCACGCCAAACCGGTACGAAGACCGTATCCGGCCGGGACAGCCGGTCCGAGACCCAGGTCGGGTCCTTGCGTGAGATGGCGGCGCGGTCGAGCCGCGCACCGGCATAACTCAATCGCTCGCGTGTCGCTTTCGTCACTGTCATCGGCGGCCGCGCCGGAATAGACCGAGTGCGCACACCATGCCACCGGTCACGGTCGACAGTCCGGCGATCTCGAGCCATGTCGGCACTTCGCCGAGAATTGGAAACGCGAACAAGACAGCGAGCGCCGGCACCAGCGCCGCGAAGACCGCGCCGCGCCCGGCGCCAAACACGGCCACCGCCCGCGTATAGAATAGCAGCGCCAGAATGCCGACAGCGACGCCCTGGAATACGCCTTGGAAAAGTATTTCGGACAGCGGCGCTTGAAAGAGATTGGTGGCGCCGAAGATCAGATAGGGCGGCAGATAGACCACCATCGACAAAACCGACACCAGCGCTGTCGCGTGCAGCGGGTCAACGGACCAAAGGCGTGTGCCGACGGTGTAGATGGCCCACAGCAGCCCCGCAATCCCGAACATCAGGTGTCCGATCCATTCTTCGCTGCCGCCTCCGGCGCCCCACCGGTCCCATCCGATTAAAACGACACCGGCCATAATCCCCGCCAATCCGATCAGCCGTACGGCATCGGGCCGATCGCGCAGCACCAGCCAGCCACCAATAGTGGCGGCGCTTAACATGAAACTGGGAATGATGACACCGCCGTGACCGGCGGGGGCGAACGAGAAACCGCCGACGCCGATCAACACGTAAGGGGCGCCGGCGCCAAAAGTGAGCAAACATGCGCCGGTCCAGCCAACACCGGCGATGCCGCGGCGCCAGAACAAAGGCAGCAAGAGGATGCCCGCAACGACGAACCGAAGGGCGGTGATGTCGTAGGCATTCAGGCTCTGTTCGACACCGAGCCGAGACAGCACGGGCCACGCACCCCAAATGATCGCGGCAATAATGCCATAAACGACCGCGGTTACGACCGCGCGTCGATCGGGCTCGAATATCGGCTCGTGCTTGTCGCCATCCCGTCTCGATCCTGTTGCCACTGTCATGGCATGTCCTTGTTAGCTGAGCATGCGTGGGCGGCCAAAACGCCGTCCCGCAGCGGCCCGCGGCCGCATCGAAACATAGCTCTCCAATCGATCCGTTCGTAGTTACAAATCATCAGAAATTCGACTATTTTCAGCGCGATTTACCGCAATAACGCATATATACTGCGCAAATGGACGCATTAGACGAATATGACACCAAGATCCTCAATCTCCTGCAGGCCAACAATCGTCTGACATCGGAGGCCATTGCGAATGCCGTCGCGCTGTCGCCCACGGCCTGCCAACGGCGGATCAGGCGGCTCAGGGACTCCGGCGTCATCGCAGCCGAGTTTGCCGTCCTCGACCCCGAAAAGTTGGGCGGTATGTTGACGGTCATCGTCCAAGTCGTGCTCAAGCGCGGCGGCGCTCATACCGTCGACGCGTTCAAGCGCGACGTACGAGGGATCCCTGAAATCCAGCAATGCTATTACGTCACGGGAGAGTACGACTTCGTCCTCATCGTTACCGCAAAGGACATGGCCGATTACGACCGGTTGACCCGCGGTGTCTTTTTCGAAAATACCAACATTGAAAAATTCCACACCATCGTCGCCATTCAGAACGTCAAGGTCGGCCTCCGAATACCGCTGTAGAGATCGGCGCGGCAGGTTCGAGGCGGCTACTTGATCAACACGCGGTGGGAAAACGATCTTCCGTCCGAAATTGTCAGCTGGCTGTAGCCAAGCAATTTGAGGAGATCGAAGAAGGTGAAGATGTCCTCGACCTTGTGCTCGCGGAAAAACGGCGTCCGGCGAGCGACGGCCGACAACATGGCGAGCAATCCGCGAGCCCGATAGAGAGTGTCGAACGCACCCTCATAGAGGCTGACGATAATCATCTTTTCGCCCTCCTCGCCTTTCGCGAACATCGCATATTGCGGCGGGTAGGTTTGGCCATATTGCTCAGCGGTCACCGTATTGACGAACTCCAGACGCATATGCCGATCCGCATTGAGCAGAGTGCGCGAACGGGCGACGTATTCCTCCTCGGTCTGGGCCGGAGGGTAGTAGTAGCCGGCGTGGCGATCGGCGGCGACCGCGTCAGGTGCACTTGTCACAACAAGAAAAACGACCGCGAGCGCTATCGTCGAGAAAATCGGTTTCATTGCCATCACCAATATCCGAGTTCATCCTAAAGGGGTTATAGCGGGCCCGCCCACCGCTCGACGACAAAAAATCGAAAACCGTCGACGCTGGCGCTCGCCGGCATCGGCGCTATACTTCATCCTAACCACGGTCGCAGCGTCTCAAACGTCCGAAACGAACATGGCAGAAACGACTATCGCCTTCGTGGCGTCGGAGGCCGAGCCGGCCCAGCGCGCCCTAGAGGAATTGGTATCGCGGTACGGGCAGGCCGAGCCGACCGCGGCGGACGTCATTGTCGCGCTCGGCGGCGACGGCTTCATGCTCGAAACGCTGCACGCGAACCTCCATGCGGGCGTTCGGATCTACGGCATGCATCGTGGCAGCGTCGGCTTCCTGATGAACGAGTACGAATTCGAAGACCTGCCCGATCGCATCCAATCGGCGAAGCCGGTCGTGCTGCATCCGCTGCGCATGATCGCCACCACGATTGACGGCCAATCAGTCGATGCACTTGCCTTCAACGAGGTCTCGCTGATCCGCGAGAGCCGACAGGCGGCAAAGATCGAGATTCAGATCGATGGCGTGATACGGTTGCACGAGCTGGTCTGCGATGGCGTGATCGTCGCTACGCCAGCCGGCAGCACCGCCTACAATTTCTCCGCACAAGGACCGATCATCCCGATCGGTGCAGGGCTGCTGGCGGTCACGCCGATCAGCGCGTTCCGCCCCCGCCGTTGGCGCGGCGCCCTGATCCCGCACCTGGCACGGGTGACGTTTCGGATCCACGAAGGCAACAAGCGGCCGGTCAGCGCGACCGCCGATTATACCGAAGTCCGCGACGTCGCCGAGGTCGAGGTCCGCGAAGATCGCGAGGTAGCGATAACGCTCCTTTTCGACGCGGAGCACAATCTCGAGGAACGTATCCTCAACGAGCAATTTCTGGCCTAGGGTATCCAAAGACATGAACACCGCGAGTTCGACGTCGCTCGACATGATCAAGAAATTGATTGCCTTCGATACGACGAGCCACAAATCGAATCTGGAATTGATTCAATTCATTCGTGACTACCTTGCGGAAAGCGGCATCGACAGCACGCTCTATAAGGACGAGACGGGTGAGAAGGCCAACCTTTATGCCACTCTGGGGCCGGACGACCGCCCCGGCATCGCGTTGTCGGGCCATACCGACGTCGTTCCGGTTGCCGGGCAAGATTGGTCGAGTGATCCCTTCGTCGCCGTCGAACGGGACGGCCGCATCTATGGCCGCGGAACTTGCGACATGAAGAGCTTTATCGCCGTTGTCCTGGCCAAGGTTCCCGATTTTCTCGCCCGCGGACTCGAGACCCCCATCCATCTCGCTTTTTCCCATGACGAGGAAATCGGCTGCCTGGGTGTGCGGTCGCTGCTCGCCGGGTTGGAACGATTGCCGATTCGCCCGGCCGGTTGCATCGTCGGCGAACCCACCGACATGAAGGTCATCCGCGGTCACAAGGGCAAGCTCAGCATGCAGTGCCATGTGCGCGGACTGGCGGCGCACTCGTCTTTGGTCGAGCACGGCGTCAACGCCATCGAAAACGCCGCCGCCGTTGTCGGGTATCTCAGCGCGATGGCCGAGCGATTGCGGCGTGAGGGGCCGCATGACGAGGGCTACGATCCGCCCTATACCAGCGTTCACACCGGGATCATAAACGGCGGCACACAGCTCAATATCATCCCACAGGATTGCATGTTCGAATTCGAGTTCCGCAATCTGCCGGGCAACGACCCACAGGCCCTCATGGCCGAAATCCGCAAGTTCGTGGAGGAGGAAATCGAACCCGCGATGCGTGACGTCGACCCGGATACCGGATTCAGATGGCAGCCGCTCTCCGGATTTCCCGGGCTGGATACGCCGGAAAATGCGGAAATCACCCTCCTCGCAAAAGCGCTCGCCGGCGCCAACGATACCCGCAAAGTATCTTTCGGAACCGAGGCAGGCTTGTTCAGCGACAGTGGAATCCCAGCGGTCGTCTGCGGCCCCGGCAGCATCGAGCAAGCCCACAAGCCGGACGAGTTCGTGAGCCTCGAACAGGTCGCCCGCTGTGACCAATTTCTCGACCGGTTGATGGATCGCGTGGGTTCCGTGTAGGCAAAAAACACTCTTCTGATTCAATGCTGCGATCAAAATATAGTAGATTTTCGGCACCATTTTTCCCATATGTAGTCAAATTGCGCCGCAACCCGAATTTGGATCACGGCGTCAAATCATAACATCGGAGGGTTCGACATGTTCCTAGACGGTGCCACAATTTTCGTTCTCGTTCTTGTTGTCTTCGCCATCGTTTTGATCGCGATGGCGGTAAAGATTGTGCCCCAGGGTCACGAATTTACCGCCGAGCGATTCGGCCGCTTTACGCGAACATTGCGGCCCGGGTTCCATCTTATCGTGCCGTTCATGGACCGCATCGGCGCCAAGATGAACATGATGGAGAACGTCCTCGACGTGCCGACGCAAGAGATCATCACCAAGGACAACGCGATGGTCGCCGCCAACGGAGTCGTCTTCTTCCAAGTCTTGGACGCGGCAAAAGCGGCTTACGAAGTGCGCCGCCTGGAGTTCGCGATCCTCAATCTGACCATGACCAATCTGCGCACCGTCATGGGGTCTATGGATCTCGACGAACTGTTGTCCAAGCGCGACGAAATCAATGCCCGCCTGCTTGCCGTGGTCGACGACGCGACCACGCCGTGGGGGGTCAAGGTGACGCGCATCGAGATCAAGGACATCGCGCCGCCGACCGACCTGGTCGATGCGATGGCGCGGCAAATGAAGGCCGAGCGCGAAAAGCGTGCCCAGATTCTCGATGCCGAGGGCGATCGCCAGGCCGCGATCCTGCGCGCCGAGGGCGAGAAGCAGTCCGCGATCCTGCAGGCCGAAGGGCGCCGCGAGGCGGCGTTCCGCGACGCCGAAGCGCGCGAACGTGAGGCTCAGGCCGAGGCCATGGCGACGTCGGTCGTATCGTCGGCGATCGCCGAAGGTGACATCCAGGCGGTCAATTACTTCGTGGCGCAGAAATACGTCGAGGCGTTGGGAAGTTTTGCCGCTTCGCCCAATGAGAAGCTGCTGATACTCCCGGTCGAATCGTCGAGCATCATTGGTTCGCTCGCCGGCATCGCCGAGATCGCCAAGGAGACCTTCACCAAGCGCGAGGTGGCGTAATGGAGCTCGTGGCCTGGTTTGAACAGACAAGATTTTGGCACTGGTTCATACTCGCCTTCCTTCTTGTCGGGTTCGAAATGCTGGTGCCCGGCACCTACCTGCTCTGGCTCGGCATCTCGGCAGGCGTAGTAGGCGTTGTCGTGCTGGTTCTCCCCGATCTCGCCTGGCAGGTGCAACTCGCTCTGTTCGCCATCGTGTCCGTCGCCGCCGTTGTCGCCTCCCGAATATGGATCCGGCGCCATCCCATCGAAACCGAGCAGCCGGCGCTCAATCGCCGTGGCGAACAATATGTCGGCCGCACCTTCACCCTGACCGAACCGGTCAGCAACGGCGAGGGACGACTCCGGGTGGACGATACGACGTGGAAAGTGCGCGGCGAGGACGTGGAGGCCGGCGCGCGCGTCCGCGTCACCGGGGCCGACGGTACCGTGCTGAAAATCGAGCCGGTTTAAAGCGCCAAGTGTTCTAGGTGCGGTGCACGGTATCCGGCGAAGACGCTTCGCTAGCGCGTCGACGCAGCGACCGGTCACGATAGCGAAAGAACGCCCAGCCGATCAACAGGACAAATATCGCCCCGCAGAGCTTCAGGATGCCGGTTAGCAAAGGCGGATTTTCAATGACCATGGTGATCGGCATTGGAAACGGCACCCGCTGATTGACTTCGGCCCAATCGATAACACGGCCCCAGTTGAAGAAGCTGTATCGCGTGAAATAAGGGTTATCGATCCGGATCGGGGTCCCACCGCCAAAGTGGAAGGACATCGAAACCAGCTCGGACACCGGCTTCGCGTTTTGCCGGCTCCATTCACGGAAATCGCCGGGCGCCCCGATGCTGTCCACGAGGTACCACTTCTCGCCGTCCCGATAGGCGACGGCGGTATGCACGAATTTCGGCCCGATCATATTGATCCGTGTCGCCGGCACACCCTGGCTGATCAGCATATTGACGATGACACGCGACGCCTCGCCGCAAAATCCGCGTGCCTTCGACCACGTCTCCCACGCCGTCTCGCGCAGAAACGGGCGGTCCCGCGCGCCGTAGGATTCGGCGCTGCGGTCGATGGTCAAACGGCGGTGGACGGCATCGCTGTAGGCGCGCGCGAGCTCCGACGCCGTCGCCGATCCCTTGGCGAGGTCCACGGCCAAGACATCGATACGCGATTTCTCCTCGGCAAAGCGATAGAAGTCCGGCGCAACCAAGGCGGCCGTCGCAACCAGCCACAGAACGAGGGCCCATATCCTCATCGCCGATGCATCGTCAAAACGTCACACCAAATTCGCTTCGCCCTGGTCATACACATTTTACCGATAATCCGCCATCGACGACGAGCTCGGTCCCGGTCACGTATTTGGCTTCGTCCGACGCGAGGAACAAAGCCGCGTAGGCGACATCCCATGCGTCACCCATGCGGCCCATCGGACATTGTTCGTTCCTGACCCGCAACATTTCGTCGATATCGCCGCCAGCGTAGATGTCCTTGAGCGGCTCACGGATCATCGGCGTGTCCAATAGGCCCGGCAGGATCGCATTGGCGCGAATGTTTCGGTCGGCGTACTCGAGCGCGATGCTGCGGGTGAATGGGACGATCGCACCCTTGCTCGTCGCATAGGTCAGATAGGGGATCCCGGCCCATCGTATCCCGGCCACCGACGATATGTTGACGATGGCGCCGCCGCCTTGCGCCACCATATGCGGCACCACCGCCTTGCAGGTCATGAACATGCCGCGCAAATTGACCGCCATCACGCGGTCCCAGTCATTGCTCTCTACTTCTTCAAGGCCGCCGACCTCGACGATTCCGACATTGTTATGCAGGATATCGATCCTACCGTAGCGTTCGATGCAGCCGTCGACCATGGCGCGGATCTGTTCGTCGTCAGCGATGTCGGCGCAATGCGCCGCGCATTCCCCGCCCTCATCGGCAATGATGGAGCAGGTCTCCTCGGCCGCTTGCAGGTTACGATCGACCGCGAAAACCCTGGCGCCCTCCCGCGCATAGAGTACGGCGGCGGCCTTTCCATTGCCCCAGCCGGCACCCACCGACCCGGCGCCGACAACGCACGCCACTTTGTCCTGAACCCGTCCCATGTGTCCTCTGCGGCCTTTCCGTTCTCAATATCGACGAGAGGATACAATGCGACGCGGCCCGCCAGAAGTCTTTCGGCGGGCCGCGATTCTTGCGATCGGATTTGGGAGCTTAACTTCGAACCATGAGTCGATAGTCGGGGGTCGGGTTGAGCGGGCAGGAATAGACGTAGTCGCCTTCTTCGAGTTCGACCACGTAGTCCTTCGTCGTCCCCACCGCCAATCCGCCGCCGGAAACGCTAACTTTGGTCAGCTTGTGCAAGGGGTTGGCCCAGTTGTAGTCGTGCTCGCGCAGCCAGAACCCCAACTCGTAGGGCACGTCCTTGTTGGTCACGCGGAAGACATACTTGCCGGGCTTGAGCTCGAGCACCTTGGCCTTTTCCAGGCGCTCGTCGCCGGTGCGGGCGTTGATCTTATTACAATCGTCCGCCGACTGGGGCATGAAGCCGTGATTGACGCCGTTTTCCGATTCGACGAATTGGCAGCCGATCTGGGTGAGCTCGATGACGACCGGATCATTTGCTGCGTATGCAAAACTCGTAGCCGAAACCGCCAGAGCGCCGGCGGCGAGTATCATCGGGACGGGATTCGTGCGCATTTCTACCTCTTTCGAACAGGTTGGCGAGCGATGGATTTCTCTCCTAGCCGCTGATATGGCGCGGTCGCGGCCGAATGAAAATCACGTTCCCGTATGCGCCTTGTGATAGCCGGTGCGCGGCGGCGGACGGTTAACCTCGATCCATGGCCCGCGTCGCGTCGGCGACGTGCTGCGCGAGTTCACCGACCAATGGCGGAGCGATGATCGAATGGTGAGTGCCATCCATTTCAATGGTACGCACGGTTCCTGACACGAAGGCGCCCCAGCCAAGGCCGGCATCACCATAGATGCGGCGCGTTTCCTCGCTGGTAATCACGACCGCATCACCGTGAAAAACTTGCGGCCGGTAAAGCCGAGATGCCTGGGCAAACTCAATCCTCAGCTGATCCCACATCGGATCTCGTTCCGGCCGTGGGCCAGCGAGCCTATGGCCGATGCTCCTCAACAGACCTCGCTCCAAGCTCCTCCGCATCAATCCTGTGAGTCGGGTCTGGATCAGCTTGGCCGCGTCACCGGGCGGTCGGCTGAAAACATCGCGCATATGCGATCTGAGGACCGCGGGCCTCGACAAGGCTCGTTGGGCGGGATCGACGAGGATGAGGCCATCGATTTCACAACCGGCACGGCTCAGACACTGCGCGATTTCGAAGGCAATGACCGCGCCTATGCTGTATCCGCAAATGCGAAACGGACCACGGCCATGTCGTTGTTGCATCATCGTCGCATATGTCGCGGCAATGTCTTCGACGATCAGCGGTCGCGGCCAAGAATCCCGCCCCGGCGCGTATCTGATTCCGAAGAACGGTTGATCGCGATCGAGCAGGCCGGCGATCGGCATTGCGAAGATGATCTCGCCGCCCCGGCCGTGAACGAAATACAAGGGCGGCTTGGAACCGCTGTCATTGAAAAAGACGAGACCGGGATGCGCCGATTCCGCATCGGGCCGCTCCAGGCGCCGGGCAAGTTCTCGCGGCGTCGGCGCCTCGACAATCAACGACGGCGGCAATGCGATTCCCCAGGTATTCTCGATCTCGGCAAATACCGTGACCACCATGAACGAATCGCCGCCGAGGTCGAAAAAATTATCGGCGACTCCGATCGGCGCGAGATTCAGCAGGCGCTCCCACACCATCACCAACCATCGCTCGATATCGGTACGCGGAAGTTCGTGGGGCGGCAAGAAATCCGGCCGCGGGAGGACCGCCGGATCTGATGATTCGATCGCTTCGATCACCATAGCTCAGAAACCTCGGCAGATGCGCTGGCCGACGGAAAGGATCGGCTGTACGCGACAGCCAGCCACAGCCGGCGGCAAGCTTCCTTGTGGAGTTTCGCAATGCCTCACGCCGAGGATCCCCTTAACGTCCCGAGATATTCATAGGCGAATGTCGCCGCACCGAGCAAGACCCCGGCAACGCTTGCCACGATGCCGGGTAGCGACGAGAAATCCGGATAAAGGGCAAGAATTCCGGCAACGAGCAAGAAAATGCGGCTTGTGTAGCCAAGCCGCCCGCCGAGATAGCCCGCCATCGCGGCCGAGATCAACCATATGCCGGCGGTCGCGCAAACAACCACAAAGATAATTTCACCTGGGCTCCCATAGCCAATGAGCGCCGGCGTCAAGACAAAGACGAACGGCAGAATGAAAGCCGACCAGCCAAACCTGATCGCCGTCAAGGCCGTGCGAACGAAATTCGTGCCCGCGAGGCTAGCGGCGGCGAAAGCGCCGAACGCGATGGGTGGCGTGATCATCGACATCATGCCGAAATAGAGCACGAAAAGATGCGCCGCGATCGGTTCGACACCGAGTGCCACGAGGTCGGGTGCGATCAACGTTGCAAGCAGGATGTATATTGCCGAGGTCGGCAACCCCATGCCGAGAAAGATGCAAGCCGACGCCGTGAGAATTAGGAGTAGCGGTAAATTGTCGGGCCCCGAATTATACAGGTACATGCCGAACGAAAAGGAAAGCCCCGAGGCATCCAGGGTTCCCAGGACGGCACCGGCGCCGCAGCCGACGATGATGATCGGCAAGGATTGGTAGACGGCCGAAGTCAATGACTTCAGGATTTCTATGACGGTCGCTCGCCGGCCCCGATACGCAAAGATGCGGGCAAGAACAATCAGAACGACGGTTCCGGTCAATGCGGCCCATTGTGGGCTGCGGTTGAATAGGACGAGTGCGGTAATGATTGTCGCCAGCGGAACAAGGAAATGCCAGCCATCGAGAAGAATGGCACCGACATTGCGGCTTCCGCTTTCGGGCGGTCGCCCAATGCCGAGGCGCGCAGCGATGAGATCGGCCTGAATGAACAGGGCTACGAAATAGAGGACCGCGGGAATTGCCGCGGCCGCGACAACCTCGGTGTAGGATACACCGAGGAATTCGATCATGAAGAAAGCGGCCGTTCCCATCACCGGCGGCATCAATTGGCCGCCGGTCGACGCCACCGCTTCGATGGCGGCAGCCGTGCGCGCCGGAAACCCCGCGTGGCGCATCATAGGGATCGTGAAGGCCCCGGTCGTCATCACGTTCGAGACGACACTCCCCGAAACCGAGCCGAACAGGCCTGAGGACAGGACCGCGACCTTCGCCGCCCCGCCCCGGCGCCGTCCGGTAATGGCACCGGCAAGATCGGTCATGAATGCGCCGCCGCCGCCGGTCGTGAATACATGGCCAAAGAATACGAACGGCACGACGATACTGGAGACAATAACCAGGGGGCGGCCAACCAACGAATTCGGGCTGAGCAAAAGGTAGCCGGCTAAGATGTCCGCGGATGTTGACAGCGCCTGAATCGCGCCCGGGAGATAGTGCCCAAAGAGCGCGTAGATGATCATGACGGCGAGGAGTATCGCCAAGCCGGTCCCGACGGTTCGACGCATCGCTTCGAGGACGACCACCAGCATAAGGCCGCCAACGATTGCGGCCTCAACGCGCCGATTGTAGAGGTTCTCGACCAAATTCGAATAGTCGGCCGCAACATACAGCGCCGCGGCGGCGCCCACGGCACCCAAAACGGCGTCCGGCCAGATGATGCGCCGGCCTCTAAAGCGGAACGGCCGCACGAATAGGAAGATTAGGATGAATGCGATCGCAAGACAGGTTGCCGCCAGTTGCTCAGGCAGTAAGGGCACGCCAATTCGGCGCGGCAATTCCAGCGCCCACACAACCAACAAGACCAGAAAGCACGCCGCCAGCAGGGCAGCCCAAGGACCGTGTGACTTCGCGACCTCTGTGGCAGGGAGAGCGGGCTCGGCAGGTTCCGTATCGTCTAGTTCCGGTCCTGCCACAAACCAACTTCCTTATAGAACTTGATCGCCCCCGGGTGGTACGGCACGCCGATATCCGGCGCCATTTGCTCCGGGTCGAATCCGTTGAAAGCCGGCACCGCCGCCGCAAGATCCGCCTTGTTTCCATAGGTCGCCTTGGCGATCTTGTAGGCAACGTCATCGGGCATCGATTCGCTCGCAAAGAAGAAGAACTTGTAACCCAGCACATTGATCGGCTCGAGAACTCCGGCCATCCGCGGACCCGGCTCGGCGGTCGCTATCTCCGCGACCGGAATGAACCGGCGCAAGGCCTCCATGGCCGCCGGCGCGTCGCTAATCGGCAGGACGCGCAAGTCGCCGTAGCGACGCTCGAATTCGATCAACGCCGAGGAACCGATCACGGCGATGATCGCGTCGATAATACCGCGCCCGAAAAGATCACGGCCCTCGCTGAAATGGGTGATCGGCACGGCGGTAACATCGGCCATCGTCAGTCCGGCGTTGGCCAGCAGGCCGTCCTGCAAGACCGGACCGATTTTCGCCGCCCCATACCCGCTGGGAAGTCTCTTTCCCTTGAGATCCGCGACCGAACCGATACCGCTATCGGCCATGACCGCGAACGCGACACGAAACGGATAGGTCGCCGTGATCAAGCGAATATTGGGATTGGGGTGACCGTCAAACGTGCCCGTCCCATGATAGGCAAAACCGAGTTCGAGCGCGTTTGCGACGCCGCCCAAGAGCTCCCCCGCGTTGACCAGCGGCACGTATTGCGATGAGCCGCGAAACGGCTGGACGCGAATATCGAGGCCCTCGTGCCGATTGGCCACCTTGGCGATCGCCGTCGCCATGGCGTTCAAGGGCTGCCCGGTGGGAGATCCCCCAACCGTGATCGGTTCCGCACGCGCCACCGACGACACGACGACGGCAAAAACCAGACTGACCGCAAGACGCTGCCACATCACAGATATCTTTCCTGCAAATTAAACCACTTTTGGACCCGCGGACCAGGCGCCCGGCCGGCTCTTCCCTTAAACGCTGCCGATTCGCCTTTCCGACAAGTTGCCCGAACACTGCAATTGCGTTGCCGCCGTCGTCAAGTAATCTCTAGCTGCGCTCCCCCCGACTGCCGAGGCCTCATCTCAAATGCCCGCCGTAAATCTTTCCGACCTGCTCCGCACCATCGCGCGGATACATTCCGAAAAGCCCGCCTTGATCGACCAGGACCGCGCGCTGACCTATGGCGAGCTCGACGACCTCATCGACCGCACCGCATCGCATCTGCTCACGCTGGGCGTGGCGCCTGGCGACCGGGTCGGGCTCTGCCTCCATGACAATGCGGATTTTCTAATCGCAATGTTCGCCGTCTGGCGCATCGACGCTACCGCCGTAGCCATGGACTGGCGCGGCAAGGGTGCCGAGCGGGCGGCATTCGCGGCGCGATTCGACGTTTCCCTCGTGCTCGAACATCGGCTGGCGCCCGACGGTAGCGGGTATCCGGCGTCGGTTGTCGACGGGGTGTGGCATGAATCCGTTGCCCGATCGGCGCCCTTGGGGCCATACCAGCGAACGGCAAATCGGATCGCTTACTTCAACATGTCGTCTGGAACGACGGGCGAGCCGACAGCTATCCCGATGACGCATAGCCGCCTGCTCGCCCGCGCTGTGATAAATTATATCGAAGGGAATTGGGGGGCATTGTCAGTCTATGTTTCGGTGCTGCCGTTTCAGTTTTCCGTCGCCCGTTCCTATTGTACAAATGTCCTGATCGCCGGCGGCGCCGTCTATGTCCTCGGATCGATGTTCAATCCCCAACAGTTTCTCGAGGTGGCTGAACGCTACTCGGCCAACCAATTCGCCCTGGTCCCGCCGATGGTTCGGAATCTGATTGCACTGCCGGCGTCCGACGGCTTGCTGCTGCCGAATGCGCGCTCCACCATATGTCTGGGTGCTGTTCTTCACAGCGAGGAAAAGCGGCAGGCGCTCGCCCATATCAGCTCGGCATTCTGCGATCTCTATGGCACCAGTTCGGGTGGTTTGATCAGTGTTCTGCCGCCCGACGCGATAGCGACCCATGCCGAGACCGTGGGCCGCCCCGCGGCTCATGTGGTCGTTGAAATTATTGACGAAAGCGATCGTCCGGTAGCGACGGGTGAAACAGGCTCACTACGGTTTCTCCCCTCGGAAACGATCTTCCTTCAAGACAAAACTCCCGATGACGCGTTGCCGCCGGAAATGGTCCGCGACGGCTGGCATTATTCGGGCGATATCGCTCGGCTCGACGAAGACGGGTTCATCCACCTTCTCGGACGGTCCTCCGACATCATCATCCGCGGCGGCGCCAACCTCTACCCGGGCGAGATCGAGGCCGTCCTAACCGCTCATCCGGCGGTCAAGGACGCCGCCGTCGTGCCATGGCCTTCTCGGTTGTTGGGCGAGGAAATCGCCGCTTTCGTCGTCCTCTCGGCAGACGTGTCGAAGCAGGACCTGATGCTGCTCTGCCGCACCAAGCTGAGCGCTGCCAAACTGCCCCGAGACATATTTCTCGTCGACGACCTGCCGCGGAACACCAATGGCAAAGTGTTAAAACGCGAGCTGTCGGCGCGGTTGACGATGATCGACGACGGCTGAAGGCGGCACGACTCGCCTGCCCCTCATCAATGACGTACGATTGCCTTCGATTTCACTGAAGCGCAGGGCAATTCATGGCACCTTCAAAGGCTGCATCTCCCCAGGGCCCGGTTAAAGCCTACCACAATCGCGACTTCGTCGACGGCGTGAGCGCTCGTCCCTTGCGCATGCTGGCCGAATATCTCGAGCCATTCGAACGCTTCGAAGCGCGGTCGATCTCCGATACCATTCTGTTCTTCGGTTCGGCGCGGATCGTCTCGGCCGAGGCTGCTCACGCCGAATTGGAAGCGGTGCAGGCGGCCGGCGGCGACACGACCGTCGCCGAGCGGCGGGTCGCCATGGCCCAGTACTACGAAGCGACCCGCGAACTCGCCCATCGCCTGACCCTGTGGTCCAAAGGGCTCAAAGACAGTCAGCGCCGGTTCGTCATCTGCTCGGGTGGTGGCCCCGGCATCATGGAAGCCGCCAATCGTGGCGCCAGCGAGGCCAAGGGTATCAATATCGGCCTCGGCATCTCGCTGCCCTTCGAGGAAAGCATCAACTCCTATATCACCCACGACCTGTCGTTCGAATTCCACTACTTCTACATGCGCAAGTTCTGGTTCCTCTACCTGGCCAAGGCGATGGTCATCATGCCCGGCGGATTCGGCACATTGGACGAATTGTTCGAGTGTCTGACCTTGCTTCAGACCAAGAAGATTCGAAAGCACTTGCCGATCGTATTGTTCGGCAGCGCGTTTTGGAACGAAGTCGTCAATCTGGAGGCGATGGCGAAATTCGGCACGATAAGCGAAGACGACCTGAGCCTCATTCACCGCACCGACTCGATCGATGACGCCTACCACTACATCACCGAGCAGTTGGCCGATTACGCCCTGCGCCATCCCGGCGCCTATCTCTGACCCCGGGTCACGATCGGCGTCATGAACAAGCGCGGCTGGTTTCTGCTGGTTTTTGCCGCCCTGTTCGCGACGCTCGCAGTGTTGGGCTACCTCTACCCGGTGTCGTCACCCGACGGATGGTTCGAACGGCGCACCGAAGAACGCATTCAGAACCGGTGATCGCATCACGCCGGAAAGGCCGGCGACGTGTTCGGGATGGGAAAAAATGAAGCCCGCGGGTTTTTCTCAGCCCAAATAGTCGGGCGTATTGCCGGGCTTCCACTTGATGCTGCAACCGACGCTGGCCGATTGCGTTGCATCATGTTCACTGGCGGCCAACACCGCGTCGGAGGCCGCCCGCAAATCGGCCCCTGTCACCGGCAGATCGGCCCCCGGCCGGCTGTCGTCGAACTGGCCGTGATAGACCAGCTTGCGGTCACCATCGAACAAATAGAAGTCCGGCGTGCAGGCGGCGCGATATGCCTTGGCGACATCCTGCGATTCATCGAACAGGTAGGGAAAGGAATAGCCGTAGGCGGCGACGTCCTCGGCCATCTTATCCGGCGCGTCGGCGGGATAGTGCTCGGGATCGTTGGCGTTGATGGCCACGACCGCAAGTCCACGCTCTTTGTATTCCGCGGCGAACCGGGCCAGGGCCTCCTTCAGATGGATGACATAGGGGCAGTGATTGCACATGAAGACGACCAACAGCGCCGGCGCGGCGCCAAAATCGGAAAGCGTGCGATCGCTCCCGTCGGTGTCGGGCAAGCAGAAATCGGGCGCCGCGGTGCCGAGCGGCAGTTTCGTCGATTCGGTTACGGCCATGGCCGGCAACTCCGTCCTGTCTTGCGGTAAGCTTGTTCCGCTCGATCCCGGCGCCGGCGGAACCGGGTGATCGGCCCGGCGGTGCCTCCGGCTTCAAAAATGCGCGGCTAAGGGAATAGCGGTGTGCCGCCACCCGCGATAACGCTGTCTTCAACCGAAGTGTACTTTACTATCGCGCCGTCAACCTGCCACAATGTGATTCTTCAATCGCCCATGGTTCGGCAAGACGTGACCCGGGATCTTCCTGTGCTGAGAGTATTTCTCCTCGGTATCGCATTCGCGCTCGCGGCGGCTGCGGCGTGGGCCGAGTCGCGGGTCGCGCAACCGACCGACGAAATCCGTCCCGCCGGGTTGCCACCGCCCTTGACGGCGGAAGATTTTCCGATTCTGGGGCCCGACGACCACGCCCGGATCGAGCTTGGCCGCCTCTTGTTCTTCGACAAGGTGCTGAGCGGCAATCTCAATATCGCCTGCGCCACCTGCCATCACCCCCTCGCTCATACCACGGACGGACTGTCGTTGCCGCTCGGCGAAGGGGCTGCCGGCCTCGGCGTGACCCGCCATCCGGGCAACGCGTTTACCGGCGTGCAGAACCGGGTGGCACGGAACAGCCCCGGATTGTTCAACCTGGGCGCCAAGTCGGTAACGGTCTTGTTCCATGATGGCCGTGTCGAACGGGATCCGTCGCATCCGGCCGGCTTCAGGAGCCCGGCCGGGGACAAACTTCCTCCCGGACTCGATTCGGTGCTCGCGGTCCAGGCGATGTTCCCGGTTGCGACGGCCGACGAAATGGCCGGTCATCCGGGGGAGAACTCGATCGCAAGCGCCGTCGCGACTGGCGACCTTGCCGGCGAGAATGGCGCCTGGACGCTGCTCGCCGACCGGCTGCGGACGATCCCGGCCTATGTCGATCTGTTCATGAAGGTCTATCCCGCGTTGGCCGGTCCGAACGACATTACGTTCGTCCACGCCGCCAACGCGATCGCCGGCTTCGAGACCGCGGCCTTCCGCGCCGACAATTCGCCCTTCGACCGCTGGCTCAGGGGCGACGCCTTCGCCATGGATGCCGAATCACGGCGCGGCGCTCGCCTGTTTTACGGCAAGGCGGGCTGTTCGACCTGCCATGCGGGACCATTCCTTTCCGACCAGGGCTTTCACGCTATCGCCATGCCGCAGATCGGACCCGGCAAAGGTGACGGCACAGGCGGAAAGGGCGATTTCGGCCGTCGCCGGGTCACCGATCTCGATGCCGATCGCTACCGATTTCGCACGCCTCCCCTGCGCAACGCGGCACTGACCGGTCCGTGGGGCCACAGCGGCGCTTATGGGAGCCTGGAGGCGGTGGTCCGTCACCACTTGGACCCCGTTGCCGCCGCGGCAAACTACGATATCGGCCAGGCGCGGTTGCCCGATCGCGCCGATCTCGCCGCCAAGGATGCCGATGCAGACAGCAGCGATTGGGCGGGCGTCGCGAAAGCCAATGAATTGTCGCCGATAGGATTGACGGATTTCGAGGTCGCCGATCTCGTCGCCTTTCTCGCTGCGTTGACCGATCCGTCCAGCGTGGATCTGAGCCATCTCGTGCCGTCGGAAGTGCCGAGCGGTCTTCCAATTTACGACTGAGGCGAATTTCGCCCCCTTGTCCGCCGCCGCTCCTGTGGATACGGTTGGCGCCCGGAGTGGACTGAATGTTGGTAGTTTGAGATTTCCCCTAGCGGACCGGGCATGGGCGTCCCTTGAAGTCGATGTGGAGAATTCGAATGAACCATTACCGAGCCTTGGCACTGGCCGCCCTTGGGGCGATTCTTCTGGGTTGCTCGCAGAACCCGATGACCGAGACGGCGTCGGCTTGGCAGTGCACCGCCTTCGCCGAGAACAATTTGGGCGCCAATCGACTGTACTCTTGGCACGACACCAACCGCACCGTCGCCGTCAACAATGCGCTCGAGAGCTGCAGGAGGCACGACAGCAATGCGGAAATGTGCCGCGTGGTCGTCGGCGATTGCGAGCCCTACTAGAAACGATTGGAACTAGGCCGCAAGTTCGTCAATCGTCCAGATTTGCACCGCCCTCGGCTTGGCGGCGCTCGACGAAGGCATCGAGTTCTTCTCGAATTGCCGAATCCATCGGCGGCCGCTCGAAATTCTTGAGCGCGTCCTTGTAGATCGCGTGGGCGCGATGGGTGGCGTCGACCGAGCCGGCCTCATTCCAAGTCTCGAAGTTGCGCCAATCGGACAGCAACGGCGAATAGAACGCATTCTCGTAGCGTTCCAACGTGTGCGCTGCGCCGAAATAGTGGCCTCCCGGCCCGACCTCGCGCATGGCATCGAGGGCGAGTGCCCCGGCATCGCAGGGCTCGGGCCGGAACATCTCGGCGAACATTTGCAGCATTTCGACGTCGATGATGAATTTCTCGAAGGATGCGGTAAGCCCGCCCTCAAGCCACCCGGCACCATGCATCACGATGTTGCAGCCGCCCATCAGGGCACCCCATAGGGCCATCTGCGATTCATAGGCCGCCTGGGCATCGGGTGCGTTCGAAGCGTTGGCGTTCGAGGATCGCCACGGCAGGTTATAGCGCCGAGCCAGCTGGCCACTGGCGAAGGCGGCCTTGACGTATTCGGGCGTGCCGAAGGCCGGCGCACCGCTTTTCATATTGACGTTCGAAGTGAAGCCGCCATAGGCAACGGGCGCGCCGGGGCGTACCAATTGTGAGAGCGCGAGCCCTGCTAGCGCCTCGGCATTTTGCTGTACCAGGGCGCCGGCGATCGACACCGGCGCCATTGCGCCGGCCAGGGTAAACGGTGTCAGGATCATCAACTGCCCGCGCCGCGCGAAGTCGATAATGCCCTTGGACATCGGGATATCGAGTTGCAGCGGCGAGTTCATGTTGACCACGGTGTAGCAACTCGGTTCGGCATCGAACCGGTCGGTTGGGATCCCACGAGCGATCCGCACCATCTCCATCACGTCGGCAACCGTCTCACGACCGCGGCAATAGACGAATGGAACCTTCTCGGTTTCGACGAGGAGAGCACGGGTGATCTCTAGGTGGCGGAAACGAGTCTCGATATCCATCGCTTCGACGCTCGCACCGTGGCAATGGATGACGTCGAAACATTGGGCGAGCCGAGCCAAATCGGTGAAGTCGGCAAGCGTGCCGGACCGCCGTCCATTTTCCAGATCGGAAATGTTGGGCGGCCCGCCGACAGTGCAGAAAACGACATTGTCACCGCCGACCTCCATGTCGCGCAGCGCGTTGCGGGCACGAACCTTGACCGTCGGCGATGCCTTGGCCACCGCTTCGAGAACCATCTCATCATCGAAACGCACGCGCTGACTCGACGGATCCACGGCGGCCCCGGCGCCCTTGAATATGGCCAAAGCTTCGTCGCTAAGAACCCGAATTCCGATCTCGCGGAGAACCGTCAATGAAGCCTCGTGGATGGCTTCGATCTGATCGGCCGAGAACTGCTCGATCGGCCGGTAGGGATTTCTGACGCGAACATAATTCAGGTTCACGAGGTCGGCGCTGCGGGACATTTTCCCGCCGGCCTCCGTGCGATTTCGCCTTCGTCGGCCACGACGGGCCGGCGCGGGTTCAGCGACCATGGGCTATCCTCTCCTCCGCCGCGGCGCCGTCTTTCTCGTTTGCGATCCGCGCTGCTCCCGTCCCGGGCCAATGCCGTGCCGGCGGCGATAAGCCTGGGCTAGGTCCCGGTCCATTTGGCGCCCGGTGAATGTCAGGTAAAAGGTTTCGATGTGGGCGACACGTTGGCCCAGGGTCTCTTCGATCCCGAGGGCGTAGTACCCGACCTGGGAGAAATAGATGACACGGGCGCGGATTATCGACTCGGCCGGGTCGTAATCGGCGCGCTCGAACAACGCTGCGATGACGTCCACGCGACGCTTGTCGGCATCGTCGACGGTCGCCCTGACCCGTGACGAACGTCGCGCCCAATCGCGCATCGCCGAATCGAGGCCCGGGTCGAACCGTCCGACATCCATCCAGGCGTCGAACAGGGCGAGAATGCCTTCGGTCAGATCCGCCGCGGTCTCGACCGCGGCCACCACGGCCGACGTGTTCTTCGCTTCCCAGCGTCCAATCAGCGCGTCGAGCAGGTCGGCGCGGTTCTCGAAATGCCAATAAAAGCTGCCGCGCGTGACGCCCATGGTATCGGCGAGCCGCGTGATCTTGACCGCATCGATGCCGTCGCTGACCAGGATCGCCAGGGCCGTGTCGATCCAGTCCCCGCGACCAAGGGGGCGTTCGCTGCCCTGGTCGTCGAGACGGTTATCGGTAGTTCCCGGCCGGTCTATCACTATTCGACCCATCCTTTCGGCGATGTCTCCATACACCCTTGTATGGCTCCATACAGTATTGTATGGAGAAGCTCAAGCGGCAATAAAGCGAGCTCCAGGCGACTGTGGAATCCGTTCGCCGTGCAAACGGTCCGACTGCCGCGGTGAGCGGATGCCGCCAGGGGCAATTTGAAGGAAGAATTTCAACCATGACCAAGATCGCTGTCCTGCCGGCGGACGACGCGACCAACGGGTGGAGTCGCATTCTGGCGCGTCGCGTTCCGCGTCCGCCGTTGGAGCGTGAAATTCACGCGGATTACGTCGTCGTTGGCGCCGGGTTCGCGGGACTCGCCGCTGCGCGCCGCTTGGCCGAGAACCGTCCGCAAGACAAGATCGTTCTTATCGAAGCCCAGGAAGTTGGCGAAGGTGCCTCGGGGCGCAATTCCGGATTCGCCATCGACGTCCCCCACAATGTCGGCAGTTCGTTGGCCGAGCTCGAGGCCTCGGAGCGATTCATCCGCTTGGCGCGCGCCGCGGTAAGTCAACTGGGGGCGCTGGTGGAAGCGCACGCCATCGACTGCCAATGGACACAAACCGGGAAATTTCACGCGGCGGTCACCGAACGGGGCGCAAGTGAGGTACTTCACCCGTTCGTCAAGGAGCTGGAGGCTCTGGGCGAGCCTTATCGCTGGGTCGATAGGAAAGCGCTGGTGGGCGCGGTTGGCACGCCGCATTTCCAAACCGCCGTTTATACGCCGGGCACCATTCTGATGAACCCGGCCGCGCTGACCCGGGGCCTGGCAGACTCGTTGCCCGCGAACGTCACCCTTTACGAGCATTGTCCCGTGACCGAGGCCGATTACCGAAATACGGTCCGCCTGTCGGTCCCGAACGGCGCCGTAACGGCGCCCAAGATGATCGTGACGACCAACGGTTTCGCCCAGCATTTTGGCTTTTTCAAAGGACGCCTGCTGGTCTTCGCATCCCATGCCAGCCTCACCCGACCCCTCGACGATGACGAGCGCCAAGCGCTCGGCGGCGTCGACAATTGGGGGCTGACACCGGCCAATGCGTTCGCCGGGATTACCATGCGGCTGACCGCGGACCGGCGCATCCTGATTCGCCAGAATGTCCACTTTCAACCCAATTTCCGCGTCTCCGATGCCCAGCGCACGGACGCTTCCCGCACCCACCAGCGCCTATTTGCTGAACGCTTCCCGATGCTGCCCAAGGTCACGATCGAACATACCTGGACCGGATTCCTGTGCCTGTCGCGCAATCACGCGCCGGGCTTTGGGCGCGTGGCGCCGAACATCTATACCGCGGTGTGCCAGAATGCGGTTGGCGTCACCAAGGGAACCATAGGCGGGACTCTGGCCGCCGACATGGCGACCGGGCGCGACAATCCCCTAATCGCCGATATGGAGAGTTTGGGCGCGCCCACCAAACTGCCGCCGCGGCCGTTTCTCGATTTGGGTGTCCGCGCCCGTTTCGCCTGGGAAATCTGGCGCAACCGTGCCGAAGCCTAGCCGATGGGACATTGCTTCGCACGGACCCCGGAACGACGAGTTGCGACCATGGCACGCAATGCCCATCATCTGATACATATCTCGCTTGACCCATGTCGCCGTGACTTATGAGCGAGCTTTGCCGATGACAGCCGAACTGACTGGCGTTGCCCATATTGGTATCCGCGTAGGAGACCTCGATCGATCGCGGGAGTTTTACGCACTGTTGGGGTTCGAGTTCGTCGTCGGGCCGGTCGGGCCCGAGCCGGTGGCCATTCTAAGGCATCCCGCCGGAGTCGAGATAAACCTGATTCTCAACGCGGCCGCCGGTTCGAACGACAATATTCTCATGGACCGCGACATCAAATATCCCGGCTACACGCACGTTGCCCTATCCGTCCGCGACGTGGAAAATGCCATGGCAGCGCTCGAGACAGCCGGCGTGACGATCACCGAGGGGCCGGTCACCTTCCCCGGCGGAGCGCGCGCCATCTTCGTGCGCGACCCGGACGGCAATGTCGTCGAACTGAACCAACCAGCCAAGTAGGCGACTGAAAGAGCAAGAGCAGCGGCCGGCGGCGCACCCCAACCATCACGGTCCGAACCGCCCCGGCCGGCGTCCGAATTTCGGCGATCGTTTTTGAAAATCTCGCGCACGGCCCGGTCGATCGGGACCGCCCATACCAGGTCGAAAGCGAGCCGGCGACCGCTGTTGGGGAACGGCTCAGGCTATCCGCTATCGAGCCGTTGTCCCTCGCCGCTCCATTGGCTACGGTGGCGCCGCCGGTGCATCAATTGATTTGCTCACCACACCCAATTTGCCGCCACACCACGGATTCAGGATGAACGCGGAAAGACGTCACCCGACCCTTCGGAGCCATGGCCTCGTCCAGAGCGCGGCCTATCCGGTCTGCGTGTTCCTAGCCGTTTTCCTCGTCTACATCGTGAATTACGATGTCCTTATCGGCAACGACGCCAAGTCCAACACCTTCCTCCCGGTGAGCATCCTCAGCGAAGGCAACTTGTCGTTCACCGCCGACGAAGCACCGTTCATGTTCGTCTGGAGAGCGCGCGGCCCGGCCGGCAACGAACGCAATGTGCGGATTGCGAATTTTGCCCACAAGTTTCGCGGCGGCACCGCACGCGAGATGCGCGACCGCGGCGATTTGTGGCCTGTCGCGCCGAGCTATTTTATAACGCCGACCCGCCACGAAGGCGTCTATGTCAGCACGTTCGGGCCGGGTGTCGGATTGTTCGCGCTGCCCCTGGTCACCGCCGGCTATGTCCTCAACGGTGGGCTGGCCGGACAAAACATGGCGTTGCTGTGGTACCTGTCGAAAGTCGTCGCCGCCCTGGCGGTGGCCGGGTCGGCGTTGATCCTTTTCTTCATCGCGCAGCGCCATGTCAGCCGAAAGGGCGCGCTGATCGTCACCGGCGCCTATGCCTTCGGGACCTGTGTCTGGAGTATCAGCAGCCAGGCGCTGTGGCAGCATGGACCGACCGAGCTGTTCGTCATGCTTGGGATCTATTTTCTAAGCCGCATCGGCGCACGGCGAAACTTCGGCTACTATTGCGGCCTCGCGCTCGCCGCCGCCGTGCTATGTCGGCCGACCAGCGCACCGTTGGCGGTGACTGTCGGCCTCTATCTTCTTATGATCGATCGCGCCGCGCTGTGGCGCTTCATCGTCGGCGGCCTGCCGATCGCAATTCTTCTATTCGCCTACAACTACCATTATTTCGGGTCGCCGTTGGATTTCGGCCAGCTCGTTCAGGGCGCCGGCATCGCGGCGTCCAAGACCGGGTCGGCCGACGTCTGGCAGACCCCGCTCTGGCTCGGCGCGGCCGGCCTGTTGTTCAGTCCCTCGCGCGGCCTGCTGATCTTTTCACCGGTCATGGGGTTCGCGGCCTGGGGCGTCGTCCGCATGTGGCACGCACCATCGATGGGCTGGCTAAAGCCGGTTCTGGCGGCGCTCATGCTGATGTGGATCATCGCCTTCAAATGGTTCGATTGGTGGGGCGGGTGGAGCTTCGGCTATCGCCCCATAGTCGATACCATGCCGCTCCTCGCCGTGCTCCTGCTGCCGGCCATCGATACCATCCTGACCAGCCGCATCTGGATCCGGATGGCCTTTGCCGCGACTCTCCTGTGGTCGGTCAGCGTCCAGTATATCGGCGCCTTCGCATACGATATCGTTGGCTGGAACGACCGGGTGGCGGTGTTCCTGCCCGGGGACACCGAGCCGACGCCGGTTGTCGATAGCGAAGAAATCGCACGGCTGCGGCTGGTGCACGGTTCCGAGCTCAAGGCGGTTCGCCTCGATATCGACCGGCCCGAAAACCGTCATCGCCTGTGGTCGCTGGGCGACAGCCAAATTGCCTATTACCTGGCGAACTTCGGCCGCGCCCGACAACGCAAGAAAACCATGATGGACTTATGGATTCGTGACCCCACCCGGTGAAAACAGCAGCGCGGACCGGGAGAGATTCGAAGGGCGGATCATTGCCGAAGCCGTGCGGGTCCTCGAAGGAAGCCAGGGGCACGCCTTCGACGACGCCGCGGCCGAAGCCGAGGCCAAGGCACTTGCCGGAGATCTCGAAGACAAGATTATCCTGCGCGCACGCCGGCTGGGCCCGGCATCACAGCTCGTCGATACGCTGAACCGCATTCGGATAGCGACCAAAATCGCGACTGTGATTGGCGCCCTGATCGCGCTCGCCGCCGGCGCGGCAACCGCACGCGCCGCTCTATCGGCCGAATCCGGTGCGCCGGTTAATTTCCATTGGGCGGTCCTGGCGCTACTCGGCGTCGAGACCGTGACGCTGGTCTTGTGGCTGATCATGGCGAGCCTCAGCTCCCGAGCGACGGCATCGTTCTCGCTCGGCGGCGCGATCAGCGCTGTCGGGCGGCGCATGGCCGGTTGGTTGCACCGCGATGCCGCGAGTGTCGCCATGATTCGCGCGGTCGCTGCGATCATGAGCCAAGGGGCGATAGCACGATGGACATTGGGCATCGTCACCCACGCTTTGTGGCTGTCGTTTGTCGCTGGCGCCTTGGCCATGACGCTGCTGATCTTGAGCGCCAAGCAGGTCACCTTCGCGTGGCAGACCACCATCCTTTCCGAAGCCACCTACATCCCGGTGACCGAGGCATTGGCGGTCCTGCCGCGCGCGGCCGGGTTCGTGACGCCGACCGCGGAACAGATCCACGACAGCCGTTGGACCGGAGCCGAAAGCCCGGCAACGAATGCCTCCGGCGCATGGGCAGGCCTTCTGGTGGGCGCATTGGTTGTCTACGGACTGGCGCCACGCGTGCTTCTGCTGCTGGTGTGCCTTTTCGCCCGCGTTCGCGCGGCAACCCGATTCCGTCTCGATCTCCGCCACCCTGAATACGCCCGCCTTGAGGAGCGGCTGATGCCGTCGGTGCGGCACGGCGGCATCGTCGATCAAGACCAAGCGCTCTTCGACCACACGGCCGTCTCGCCAGCCGAAATACAGACGATCGAATTCAGCGGTGCGATCGCCGTCGTCGGGCTCGAGCTCGAACGGTCCGGCACGGATGAGGCGCGGGCAGTCCCCGGCGACGCATGGCATGATCTCGGCAATGTCGACAACCGGGAAGACGCGGAAAAGGCACTTTCGGCAGTGACGGAACTGGCGCCGGGCCTGGTGCTCGTTGCCGCGTCGTCGCTGACGACACCGGATCGGGGTGTCGCCGCGTTCTTGGCCAACGTCGGGAGAGCGGTAACCGGGCCGCTTGCGATATTGTTGTCGGACGGCGGTCGTTTGCGCAGCCGATATGGGTCATCGGATGCCGATGAAAGGCTCGAGGATTGGCGCCGGCTTGCCCAACGAACCGGTATTCCGGGCGCTTGGGTGATCGAATATGAGCTTTCGGCGCCGAGCAAAGATGATCGGGCCCGGCTCGCGCGTCTCCTCGGGACCGACACGCCTTGACCGCGCCGGTGCTCAAGGCGGCGGTGGTGGGCCACACCAATGCCGGCAAGACGTCACTGATGCGGACGCTGACCCGGGACGTCGATTTCGGCATTGTCTCCAGCCGCCCAGCGACGACACGTCACGTCGAGGCCTCGTCGTTGCTCATCGACGGCGTCCCCGTCATCGAATTCTTCGATACCCCGGGGCTGGAGGATTCCAGCGGCCTCCTCGCTCACCTAAATACGCTGTCGAAAACACGCGGCGGCGATGCCACCGATGCCGTTCATGCATTTCTCGACGGGGATCCCGCCGGCTTCAACCAGGAAGCGAAGGCGCTCGGCCAAGTCGCGCAGTGCGACATCGCGCTTTACGTGATCGACGCGCGCGAGCGCGTTCTCGGCAAGCATCGCGACGAGCTCGAAATACTCGGGAGCTGTGCCCGGCCGATACTTCCGGTGCTGAACTTCGTCGCCGACCCCGAGGCGCGGTCCGACCTGTGGCGCGAGCAGTTGGCCCGCGCCAACATGCATGCGATCGTCGCTTTTGACACGGTTGTCTTCGACGAAGCCGGCGAGCGGCAGTTGTTCGAGAAGATGCGGAGCCTGATGGACCGCTTCGCACCCAGCCTCGACGCATTGATCGCCGACGCGGAACGGCGGCGAGATCAGCTTCGACATGCGGCCGCGAGGATAGTCGCCGGTCTGCTGATCGATACCGCGGCCTACTCGGTCACCGTGGCGGGTCAAGATCAAGGTTCCGATTCCGCGCTCGAGGCACTAAGGCGAATAGTGCGCGACGGTGAACAACGCTGTGTCGACGACTTGCTTGAGCTGTTTCGCTTTCGTCACGACGATTACGCGGCGAGCGCCCTGCCGATCGCGAACGGTCGGTGGGGCACCGACTTGTTCAGCCCCGAGGCATTGATGGAATTCGGCGTCACCACGGGCAGCAGCGCAGCCACCGGCGCGCTTGCCGGCCTTGCCGTCGATGCCATGACCGGGGGTCTTACCCTGGGTGCTGCCGCGGCGACGGGGGCCGTGGTCGGGGCCATCGTCGGCGCCGTCTACGACAAGGGCCAGGCGGTTCTCGGCGCCATCCGCGGGCACACCGAACTGAGAGTGGATGACGCGACCGTGGCATTGCTGGCGGTCCGTCAAGCAGCCCTGGTCAATGCGCTGCTGCGCCGCGGCCATGCCAGCGAGCGTAAGATTCGGTCGCCGGAAGGCGATGGTGCCACCGACCCCAAGCTACTCGCCGCGGATTTGCTGGAGATCTTGCAAAAAGCGCGTCTCCACCGCGCATGGTCGCGGTTCGCGAACCCGGACGGCGCGCTCGCCGAAAGCGGTCGCATCGCCGCGGAAGAAAGGCTGGCGACTCGCCTCGGGATTAATCTGGGAGCTTGAGTTGAAAGAGAGAATGCCGGGGCCGAAGCCCCGGCAAGTTTACAAGAACAGGGAGGTGTCTTGTCTCGGATATGTTGCGGCAACCATCGGGTGTGTGAGGTAGAGCCGACGCCATCGTGACGAAAGCTCCGCTACCGCAACATCTCTTGAAAACGGTAACACCGAAAAGTTTAGAAAATATCAAGAAATCGCCGCTTTGGGCGGGGCACGCGACACAAACCCCGTCTCCGGGTCAGCCCACGGGCCCGTCGAGCGCCTGCCGCAGATCGTCGATCAGGTCGTCGACATGCTCAATGCCGACCGACAGCCGAAGCAGGTTTTCGGGCATGTCGCTGACGTCGCCTTCGATGGTGTGACGATGCTCGATCATCGTTTCGACTCCGCCGAGCGAGGTCGCTCGAACGATTGTGCGCAGATTATTGGCAACCGCCACCGTCGCCGGGCCATCGCCATCGATTTGGAACGACAACAGATAGCCGAAACCGCCGGTCATTTGGCGTTTCGCGACATCGTGGTTGGGGTGACCCGGCAGGCCCGGATAATGGACCGCCCCGACCCTGCGATGACTGGCAAGGAAGTCGGCGATGGCCTGCGCATTCGCGCTTGCCCGCTCGACGCGCACGGCCAGAGTGCGCAGACCGCGCACCAGCAGCCAGGCCTCGAACGGTCCGAGAAGCGCACCGGTCTCTCGCCGGTCCGCCTTGATCGCCGCCCAGCGGTCGTCTTCCGCGGCCGCGGCGATTGCGCCGGCGAAAACATCGCTGTGTCCGTTGAGGGCTTTGGTCGCGGAATGGACGATATAATCGGCGCCCCATTCGAGCGGCCGCGACAGCACCGGGGTCGCCGCCGTCGAGTCGACGACGAGCTGCGCTCCAATCCGATGGGCCGCCTCCGCGGCGCGGGCAACGTCGACGATTTCGAGCCAGGGATTGGATGGCGTTTCGATCAGCACCAGATCGGGGCGGGCCTGATCTACGACCGTGGCGACATGCCCCGCATCCGTGCCGTCAAATTCGGCGAACGTGATGCCATGGCGGCCACAATGCGCGCGCACCCATTGCGTTGTGCCGAAGTAGATATTTCGCTGCACCGCCACCGCGCCGCCGTCCGGGACGGTTCGAAACAAGGCGGCAATCGCGGCCATGCCGGAGGGCAGCACAAGCGCGGCGGCGGCGCCATCGAGCGCGGCGATCACATTCTCGACGATACGATAGATCGGAAGATCGTCGCGACCATAAATGTGGTCCGGGTTCAACAGCCGGTAAGCATCGTCGCGGGCATAGGTTGTCGATGGTTGAATCGGCGGCACCAGGCCGCCGGTCGCGGCATCGATGTGGCTGGCCGCTTTGGCGGCGATGGTTTCCGGCCGCAGCCGTTCGTTGCACTGAGGCATGACAAACGCGATCCTCTTGTCGCCGATCGGTAAGCCGTTTCACCCTATTGCCTGGCAACCCGCTGTGCCAGTCTCCCGCGACCGGAACACTGCGAAAGGAACGCCGATGTATGCTCTGCCCCTGGTTCCCGAGGGATTCGACGTGCCGGAACGACTCGAGACCGACCGCCTTTGCCTACGCCCCTTGACAATCCACGACGCGGTCAAGGATTTCGACGCGGTCATGACCAGCGCCGACCGGCTGCGCGGAATCGTCTTCGGGCCGGAGGACACTTGGCCCGACGGCCTGACCCTGGAGCAGAATTTGACCGAACTGGCTTGGCATCAGACCGAGTTCCGCAACCGCACTTCCTTCGCCTATACGGTGGTCAGCTTGGACGAGAGCTGGGTTCTTGGTAGCGTCTACCTATATCCCTCGCGTAAGGCCGCGCACGACGTCGACGTCATGTTGTGGGTGCGTCAGTCGGAGGCCGATACCGGCCTCGACGATCATCTCTACGTGACGGTGCGGGATTGGCTCGCCACGGCGTGGCCGTTCGCCCGCCCCGCCTTTCCGGGCCGCGCGATCGACTGGGAGACATGGGCGGATCTGGCGGCAAAGTAGAATGCGTTGTTCACGACCGTTTCGCGGGCTCGTCTTGTACCGGGCCGCCCGGCGACGGGCTGTTGGCCGGCAATCCGGCTTTCTCCAACCCTTCGATCACCGTGGCCACGTACTCCTTGTCCAAGCTCTCCACACTCGCAGTCAGATGGGCGATGCTCCATTCGGGCCGCATTTCTCGCGCCTTGTCTATGGCGGCATGGGCCTCGGCAAGCCGGTCCTGTCCGACAAGGGCGAGCGCCAGACCGAGGTAATCGACCGGCAATACATTCCGTTCCTTGATCGCAAGGCGCGCCGCTTCCTCGGCCTCCTCATATTTGCCGAGCATGAACAGACACATCGTCTTGATGAAAAGCTTGACCGGCTGTAGTGGACTCTTGGGGCTCAGGCGGATCGACATATTGAGCGTTGGCAGCGCCTCGGCCGCCCTTCCACCAACGAGCAACACGGCCGCCAAGCTGAGATAGGCGCTCGAAGAGTTGGGATCGAGCGCGACGGCCGATTCCGCCTCGGTGACCGCCAAATCGTGCCGCCCCTCCATCATATAGACGCGGGACAGGGCGTTGTGAGCAACGCTGCTGTCGTGATCCAGCCCGACTGCTTTCAAGGCATATTCGTTCGCCCGCATCATGTTTTTCACAGGATGTTCCGCCTTGCCTCTCAGCACCGCTCGCGTAGCGAGAAAGGCGAGCAGCGCATATGGCGGAGCGTATTGCGGCCAACGCGCGACGGCGTCGTTGGCGAATTTCGTGGCCTCCGCATCGCCGTCGTCGGTAAATTGATAGAAATGCCATGCGGCGCGCATGTAAAGTTCCCAGGCGTCTAGGTTCTCTGGCGCCTTGCGCCGGGCGCGGTCGCTTTCTTTATCCCAAATCCTGTTGTCGATGGTGTAGGCGACCGCTCGTGCGATTTCATCCTGCAGGATGAAGATGTCGTCGACATCGAGGTCCAGGTCGTAGCGATCCGACCAGATCTGCCGCGAATCATGAGCCCCACTAAGCTGTGCCGTCACCCGAAGATGGCGTCCGGTTTCGCGAACCGTTCCTTCGACAATGTAGTCTACGCCGAGCTCCTGCCCGATCTTCTTCACGCCAAGATCCCGCCCCTTGTAGGCGAAGCTGGAGGTACGCGCGATGACCATCAACCAATCGATACGGGAAAGCTCGGCAATCAACTCGTCGCCTATGCCATCGGCGATGTACTCGTGGTCGGTCTCGGCACCGAGAAATTCAAAGGGTAGCACCGCGACCGCCGGCTTAAGAGGCAATGGTTCCGCCGTCGCAATGGCGGCGGAACCGGAACCGGGCCGACCGGCGGCTGTCGCACCCGCGCGCGAACCTTCGGTATCCATGCCGCTGTCCGGCGGTCGAAACGAGAGTTCCGGCCCATGTTTTGGCCAATCGAGGCGATGAAGCCGCAAATAGTCGGCGACGTTCGCCGCCGCATAGGTCAATGCCATGCAACGGCTGGCGTGGGGCCGCTTCTGGTGCACCAAAGCCAAGCCCGCGGCGATTCGCGCGAGCAAATATTGGCTCTCTAGATAGGAGAGCCGATTGGGTTCATGACGGTCGATCCAGCCGCCGACCTCCCGGCGGATCGTGTGGACCAGTTGAACGAGACCCATATCGTCGCCGGTGAGACCGGCCCTTTGGGCGGCCGCCCGCTGCCGGCTCAGATTGCCGAGGATCGACGCCCAGTGATCCGGCGTAGCCTGCGCCCGTCCCTGGATCAAATAGGTCAGCTCGAGATAGGCATGATCGAAAAAGAGGAACCCATCGTCACGATAGAAGTCGAGATCGATGAGGTAGTACTTGGGCTTGGCGGCGGATGGCTTGGAAATCAAGATATTGTAGCCATGCAAGTCGCCATGAAAGTTGCCGCGAATGCCGCGAATGCAAATAGTTTCGCGCTTCAACGGGACGACGTTTTTCGCGAAGGCCAATGGGTTGGGATAGGACTGGCCCTCGAAAATGTAAGTCGGCTCCTCCGGCGGCAGGCCGCAATCCTCGCCGAGAAACTCGTGGATCTTACCGCCCTCGTCCGAATCGAGGCGATAGTCGAGCCAACTCTCCAAGAGATTGACCGGCTCCAGCATCTCCGGATCGAGCCGGTAGTTCGGGTTCCAGCACTCCAGCAGGTCCGCGGATAGGCGTCGGGCGATGTTTACTTGCGGTTTGTGGGCGCAGTCGGCCCACGGCGTAGCGTATTCGAGCCCGCGCGCCGCGATGGTCGATAGGATGGCCGTATCCTCGCCATGGTGCAGGGCATGCACGACTCGCGGCAAATGCTCTTGGGCGTAGTCCGGATCGACCTCGAAAGCCCGCCGATGGCGCTCGAATTCCCTCTCTTCCGACCAATCCGCGGAAGATACGCGGTCGAACTTGAGAATGGCCTGGCCGGCGAAATCCTTGGCCGTAATATCAACCGAATAGACCGCGGCACCGGATTTCCCGCTCAACAATCGATTCAGATAGATCTCGCCCTGAACGCCCCATTGGTCGCGGATGACGGGCTCGAAAGCCCGGTATTCCTCGGGCCAGGGAAGAGTCGACCGGTCGCCGGATTGGCTTGATGTTTTCTGTCTCTTCAACTCGACCCGCCTGCGTTCTCGATTGCACGCGGCGGCGACCCGCCGCGGATTCGGTTCGAAAAGCCTTGTTACGGACGCCCGGCCCGCCGAGTGGGGGTTATACCGAAAAGCCCGCTCATATGGCAAAAGAGATTACACATGGGTGGACATCGGGATCGGCCAAATCGGCCAACGGCCGGCCCCGACCGCGGGTCGGCACGGGCCGCGCGCGGCCTGTTCAGTAGCCTGGCCACCATCCGGCGCGGATAGATTATTTCGCCGCGCTTCGATAATCTCCGGCGCAAGGGAGGTCCGATTTGCAATCTCGGCACGCCACGATTCTTGCCGCCAATATTTTGGGCTATTCGCGTCTCGTGCGAGTGGAGCCCCGTCGTACGATGAAATCTCTGAAGGCGTGCAAATTGGAGGTCATCGAACCCCGCGCCGCGAAATTTCATGGTCGGATTGCTCGGATGCTCGACGGTCGCGTGTTGATCGAATTCAAGTCGGCCGAAGATGCTGTCGCTTTCTCCATCGACATGCAATCGACGATGCGGGTTCGCAACCGGCCCTTGCGCGAGGACCGGCAGCTCCAATACCGAATCGGTATCGATCACGGCGACATTTCGGACGCGGGCGGCACCGTTCAGGGGGAGCCGGTGACTACGGCCGAGAACCTGACCGAACTGGCGGATCTCGGAGGAATCGCCATATCCGGGCGGGTTCGTGACGACATCGCCGAAAACTCCGACCTCAATCTGTCGTCCCTGACCGGCCCGAGGACCAATGCCGAGCCGGCGCCAACGGACGGCTATGGTATCGCACTCGATGACAAGGCCGCCGCGTTTGCTACGGCAAGCCAGCGGGTCTCCACGCCCGCCTCCGAGGTCACGCCGAAAACGGGGATTTCGACCGCTCGGCGGTCCCTTTCAACATGGGTTGCGGCAGCAGGCATTGTCATCGTCTTGTTGCTGGCCGGAGGCCTCGTTTGGTGGGCACCGTGGACACCCACAGAAGGGCGCGGCCCCGGAGCCACCGCTGAACTTCCACTCCCCGATCAGCCTTCGATCGCAGTGATGCCGTTCGAGAGCCTCACGCCGGGCGAACATACCGCCATGCTCGCCCACAGCATGACGGCGGCCCTTATCACCGCCCTCGGTCAGGTGCCGACCCTGTTCGTCATCAATCGCAGTGCGACCCACGCTTATCAGGGCGAAAGGACCGACCCCCGGGAGACCAGCAAGGCGTTGGGCGTTCGCTATATCCTCGACGGCACGCTGCAGGAATCGAACGGGCGTGTGCGCGCTACCGTCGAGTTGATCGATGGGACGACCGGGAATTATGTGTGGACCCAGCGCTATGACCGCGCTCTGGACGACATATTCGCGATCCAAGATGAGATCGCCCTCAAGGTGCTGGTGTCGCTCCAGGTTCAATTGACCGAAGGCGATCAGGCAGTGGTGAGGGGAACCGGCACCACCAACGTCGATGCCTATCTTCTGCTGTTGCAGGCCGAGGGCACATATCGCCGATTCACCAGGGGGGCGATGGTCGAGACCCGGCGTCTGGTCCGACAGATCCTCAAACTCGATCCGGGTTATCGGCAGGCACTGCTGCTCGAGGCCCAGACCCATATCATCGACGCTCAGTGGGGGTTATCGGGATCGAAGGAAGCCTCGCTCGAAATGGCGGCCGATATCCTTCGCCAAGCCGCCGCGATGGATGGCGTCATGACCGATGCCGAAAAGGCCGAATTGCTGATGGTCGAAGCCTACATCTATCAGATTCGGGGCGATTTCGATGTCGCTGAAAGGACCGGCAACCGGGCCGCGGCGCTCGGCCCCAACAATGCGAACCTGCTGGCGATCAATGCCTTGATCCAATTTTACGATCGCAATTACGACGAATCGATCGGGCTTCTGCAAAAGGCAATGCACCTGAGTCCGGTCTATCCAAGCTGGTATTCGCTTTACATGGCGCGGAACTATGCCTTCAAAGGGGAAGCCAAGCTCGCCGTGGAGTGGTCTCAGGACGGCATCGAGCGGGCCGAAAACGATACCCTGCGGTCGTCGAACACAGTCACCATCGCATTCGCCTATCAGGACGCCGGTCGGACGGCGGACGCCCAGCGCGCAGCACAGCAAATTCTCGACATACGACCTGATTTCGCAATCCGATCCTATACCCGGGGCATGCCCTTCCGTTCCAAGGAGGATCTGGATCGCTACACTGACGCTTTGCGTGCCGCCGGACTGCCGGAATAAGCGGCGATCGCGTCACAATACGAAATCCGAGGAGAACCACGATGCCGCGCTTCCGGACCTTGGGCGAAGACGCCACCGTTCCCGATATCCTGAAAATGAGCCCGCGCACCGGAAAGGCGTTGATGGAGGTCCATGAATCGATCATGCGCGCGCCGTCGCCGCTCTCCCCCGGCGAGCGCGAGCTAATCGCCGCCTACGTCTCCGGTCTCAACGATTGCAGCTATTGCCACGGCGTCCATGCGGAGACGGCCAAGGCTCTCGGCATCGCCGCGGCGGCGGTCGACACGATCATCGACGACATCGACGCATCCGGGGTCGACGACAAGCTCAAACCATTGCTGCGACTCGCGCGCAAGCTCACCGAAGACCCCGCCGGCGTGACCGACGGCGACGCCCAATCGGTCTTCGACGCGGGTTGGGACGAGCAGTCCCTGCATGACACGATCATGGTCGTCTGCTGCTTCAATTTCATGAACCGCATGCTCGAAGGCCATGGTGTCCACGGCCACGAAGCCATGTATAAGCAGCGTGGGCCAATGCTGGCCGAACACGGCTACCTGCCGCTGATCCGCCTACTCGAGCGGACCGATCCCGATTGAGCGCCACTAGCGGGGATCGATCGGTAGGCGCGGCGCGATCTGGAGGACTTCCTCCATGCGATGGGCGGCACGCAGCAAGGCCGCCTCGCCGCGCGGCCTGCCCACGATTTGGATGCCGACCGGCAGCCCCGCCGAAGTCATGCCAGACGGAATGACGACAATGGGACAAGCGGTTAGGGTCAAGGCGAAGGTGATAGCGAACCAGTCGATGTAGGTCTTGCAGGCGATGCCATCGATTTCTTCGACGTAGCGCTGTTCGACGGGAAACGGCGGAATAGAAGCCGCGGGACAAACCAGCACGTCGCAGTGCGCGAAGAAGTCGGTCATTCGGCCGAACAGGTCCTGGCGCACGCGTTCGGCGTCGTGAAGCGCCTGTGGCGTCACCGCAAAGCCGCGCTCGATGTTGCCCACGATCTCGGGCGCGATCTCCGCGCGGTGGCGCTCCAGCAGCGGCCCCATCATCGTCGCCAGGAGAACACCGCGGAGGGTCTGAAAGGCATCGAGCGCGCCCCTGAAGTCGGGGACCGCGTCGGTGACTTCGGCGCCGATTTCGGCGAATCCCTCTGTCCCGCGCCGACAGATTTCTGCGACCTCCCGGTCCACCGGAACAATGCCCAGATCGGCGCTGAAAGCGACCCGGCGCGGCAACTCGGTCCCTTCCAGGGCGTCGACGAAGGTCCGACCAGCCGAATCGAAGGACAGCGGGTCGCCGGGCACGCTGCCGGCCCCGGCGTCGAGCATCAGCGCGACGTCGGCGACACTCCGCGCCATCGGCCCCTCGACCCAAAGTGTGTCGAATGGTAACAGGCGCGCGCCCCGCGGCACCCGACCCGGCCCGGGGCGCAGGCCAACGACTCCGTTGAAGCCGGCCGGCGTGCGCAGGCTGCCGCCGAGATCGTTGCCGGTTGCCAACCAGACCAGACCCGCGGCCAGGGCGGCGGCGGAACCACCCGAGGATCCGCCCGCGCTGAGCGCCGTATCCCAGGGATTGCGGGTTACGCCGAAGACTGGGTTGAAGGTATGGCCGCCCGCCCATTCCGGGACGTTGGACTTGGCGATCGGGATGGCGCCGTTCGCTTCCAGCCGCGCCACCGTCGCATCCGAGACCGCAGCAACGTGATCGGCTTTCAGCGGCGACCCATAGGTGGTCCGAACTCCGGCCACATCATTGTAGTCCTTGACCGCGATCGGCAGACCGCAAAGGTAGCGTGGATCGTCGACCCGGGACGCAAGCGGTAACCCCTTCGCCTGCGCCCGGGCGCGATCGAAACACCGGATCGGCAAGGCGTTGACGACTGGGTCGACGTCCTCGATTCGCTCAATTGCTGCGTCGATCAGATCGAGTGGTTCAATCTCGCGGCGCCGCAACAGAGCCACCGCCTCGACGGCGCCGAGGCGCCACAGCTCGCTGCTGGTCATGAAACGCTTCTTGTCATGGTCGGTCCCGTCATTCGAGCGGCGGGAAATGCACGCCGGTCCGCGCGAAGGGTAGGCCCGAAGATGGGCCGCCGACAAGGTTACCGCCCCGGCCGCCGTCAAACCGGCCCTGGACATCGGCCGCCGTTATCCCGATTGTGCCGGTGCCCTAGCGACCACGAGGAAAATATGAACCTCGGCATCGACAACTTGCTTGAGGACCGCGATCTGCGGCGGGAATTGACCGGTCGGCGCGTCGCGATCCTCGGCCACCCGGCCTCGGTGACCGGTGATGGCCACCACACTCTCGACGCCCTGGCGGAATGCCCCGAAATCGCCTTGTCGGCGGCGTTCGGACCGCAGCACGGGATGCGCGGCGACAAGCAGGACAATATGATCGAGTCGCCCGACTACAAGGACCCGCGGCACGGCATCCCGGTGTTCAGCCTCTATGGCGAGGTCCGGCGCCCGAGCGACGAGATGATGCGATCCTTCGATGTCCTCCTCGTCGACCTGCAGGACATCGGCACCCGCATCTATACCTATGTCACGACATTGCTCTATGTCCTCGAAGCGTGCGTGGCGCACGCCAAGGCGGTTTGGGTGCTCGACCGGCCCAACCCGGCGGGACGGAAAGTCGAAGGCACCATCCTCGAGGAGGAGTGGCGGAGCTTTGTCGGCGCGGCGCCCTTGATCATGCGTCATGGGCTGACCTTCGGCGAGCTCGCCAAATGGTTCGTCGCGCGGGAAGAGTTGGACCTCGACCTGCGGGTCGTCGCGATGAGCGGCTATGATCCAACCGCCGCGCCCGGCTTCGGCTGGCCCCTCGCCGAGCTGCCCTGGGTCAACCCGAGCCCCAATGCGTCGAGCCTCAACATGGCGCGCTGTTTCCCCGGAACCGTGCTGTTCGAAGGCACCACGCTGTCCGAAGGCCGCGGCACGACGACCGCCCTCGAAGTCGTCGGCGCGCCGGACCTCGACTTCGAGCGCATCCTCGAACGCATGCGTGCGCTGGCCCCGGAATGGCTCGGCGGGTGCCGTCTGCGGCCCTGCTCCTTCGAGCCCACCTTTCACAAACATGCCGGCGAAATGTGTGCCGGGATGCAGATCCACACCGATTACGCCGGTTACGATCCCGCGGCGTTTCGCCCCTATCGGGTGGCGGCGCTGATTCTGAAGGCGATCCGGGCGGAATACCCCGATTACGAGATCTGGCGCGAGTTTCCCTACGAGTACGAGACCGAGCGGCTGGCCATCGATCTGTTGAGCGGCGGAACCTTCCTCCGCCAGTGGGTCGACGACCCGGCGGCGGGCGCGGCCGAATTCGACGACCGCCTCGCGCCCGACGAGGCCGCGTGGGCCGGCGACCGGGCGCCCTTTTTGCTGTATTAGCCGACGCCGCTCGTGGAGGCACCGGGCTCGCGGGTACCTCGCTCCTCTCTTCCCGCCTACCAGCCAATAGGCCTCGTGACGCATTTTGGCGCCATTTGATCACGCTTGCCTGAACGCCCTTCCGTCTACGTCCACATCGATGTCAAAGTTTTGACAGCGGCGCGCTGCGTCAGCTTGTCCGGCTTGTCGGGCACCGGCTGCTTGGCCGACCGCCCATCGACGGCCACCGAGTGCACCCCGTACCACTCTTCATCCCCCCAACCACCGGGAAACGAGCCGACCCGCGCCGTCGTCCCTCTATGCTCGAATACCGGCGGCCCCTGTTTCCACCATTCATCGCACCATTCGAACACGTAGCCGCCAACGCAAACGTTGCCCGTAGCAGCGCCGTGATTGGCGTCGTGCTTCAGCATATCCGCATGATGGACCTCGATGTATTTCGCTTGATCGGCCGCCCTACCCGGTAGCTCAACGGGTTGCCCCGCGGGGTAAGCTTCGTTCGGTTGGTGGCTTGACGCCGGACATCCGTATTCGGTAATGAGCAGCGGCTTGTCGCTTGCGTCACCGTAGGAGTCGAAAAGGATGTCAAACCCGGCGCTGATGGTCCCGCGATAGGAATTGATTCCGAAAACGTCAATCGCGGGAACACCATTGCCTACCGACCGAGCCTTTTGCGGCGCCTCCAATCTGTCATCGATAAAGCACTGCATGGTCAGTTTTTCCGGCGCCGCCGTCTTCGCGATCGACCCCAACTCGTTCATCCACGCCCACCACGCAGAATTGGCGATGTTGGTCTTCGAGTTGAGCTCATTGCCGATGATGAACCCCATAACGGCGGGGTGATTCGCCATGTCTTGGCACATCAGCTTGGTTCCGATTTCGGTGACCCGCATGAGATCGGGGTTATCGAAAGCCGTGTTGTTGATCGGGTAGGCCGCCCACACGCTGATCCCGTGCGTTTCGCAGGCATCGAGAAAATCGCTGTGATCGACCGTACCCGAATTGGGATCGTCGGGTATGCGGTAGGGTTTGGTCGTATAGAGTCGGAGCGAATTCGCGCCCGCGGCTTGAATCAGGGGCAGGTCGCGCCGGTAGATGGATTGCCAGTATGGAATGAAAAAGTCGCCGAAAGGCTCCCAGTCAAAACTGGCGCCGATGGGAACGGGTGAATAGCAGAATCCTTTCACCCATACATTCGAGCCATCGCGGAGTATTCTGTAGCCGTCGGTCGTGTATTTTGTCATGGATATGGCCCTCGTTGTGGCCGACCTAACCAACCCTGGTAGACTTAAGATCGACGATAGCCGATCAAGTACCTCAGGGCAAAATGAACGAGTTGGTCTTTGGACCTTCCGGTTCGATACCGTTTGTCTCGACGCAAGGGTTCGGGCGGAGCACCCCGACTACGGGATCTGGCGCAAATTTCCCTAAGAGTACGAGACCGAGCGGCTCGCCATCGACCTGCTGAGCGGCGGCACCTTCCTCCGCCGGTGGGTCGACGACGCGGCGGCGGGCGTGGCCGAATTCGACGACCGCCTCACGCCCGACGAGGCCGAGTGGGCGCGCGATCGGGCGCCCTATTTGCTGTACGAACCGCCGCCGCTTGAGTCGGTGTCCGCGGCCCTCGCGCGCCCAATTGCTTTGGTCGTGGGTGCCAAATCTATGGTGCCCGCTCCGGGACTCGAACCCGGACGGCCCGAAGGCCAAGGGATTCAGCAGCTTTTTCCAGATGGGCCGGAATCCGACGAATACCAGCTCATGTTTGTGGCTCCTGAGCGCCTGGAGCTGAGCAGCTTCGAGTTGAAGGTTGCCGAAGAGCCGACCGGAGGCAAGGCGGGTGAGTGGCGGCAAACCAATCGAGGACGCGAGCGCATCTTGCTACGCTTCGATGCGCTCGACCCTTGCTGCGGTTCGCTTGTAGGCCGGGGTTTGCGAGGCCTTGTCGAACGTGCCGCTGATCAACCGGTTTGCGGGTGCTTCGGCGAAGTGGAACGGGTAGAAGATTGCTCCCTCCGGTGTCCGATCGGTCACAAAGACCTTGACCTCGATCGAACCACGTTTGGTGACGATGCGTCCCATGCAGCCGTCCTCTAGATCGTAGCGTCGCGCGTCCTCAGGGTGCACCTCGACCTCACCCTCGGGCCGCATATGATCTAGTCCGCGCGAACGTCGCGACATGGTGCCCGTGTGATAGTGCTCCAGCAACCTACCCGAGTTGAGGTTCAACGGATAGTGATCATCGGCCACGTCCTCGCCCGCGTAGTCCTGGTTGACGACATGGAACAGACCCTTGCCAGAGGGCGTCGGGAAGTTCTCCTCATAAAGGAAGCGGGTGCCGGGGTGCTCGGTATCGAAGCAGGGCCACTGCAGGCCGCTACCGCCGAGTCGCTCGTGGCGCATGCCGGCGTAGGATGGCACCAGAGAAGCAATCTCCTCCATGATTCCTGCGGCGCCCGGATAGCTCATCGGGTAGCCCATGGCGGTCGACACGTCGCAAATGATTTCCCAGTCGGCACGCGCCTCACCGGGCGGTTCGACCGCCTTGCGGACGAGTTGCACGCGCCGCTCCGTGTTGGTGAATGTGCCATCCTTTTCAGCGAAGCTCGCTGCAGGGAATACGACGTCGGCCAGCGCCGCCGTCTCGGACAGGAACAGATCCTGCACGACGAAGAATTCGAGCTTCTTCAAGCCGTGCTCCACCTCTGTTATGTCAGGGCTTGAACCCATCGGATTCTCGCCCATGATGTACATGGCCTTGATGTTGCCTTCACCCGCACCCTCCTCCATCTCGACCACCGTCAGGAATTCGTCCTCAGGCATCGGCACACCCCAGGCCTTCTCGAACTTGGCGCGATCCTTGGGGTCTTTGATGTCGTGGTAGCCGGGGAGGTTGTTGTGCTGGCCCTGCATATCGGAACAGCCTTGCACATTGGATTGGCCGCGCAGCGGGATAAAGCCGGTGCCGGGACGGCCGACGTGACCCGAGATCAGTGAGAGATTGGCCATTGCCAGAGCGCCATCGACGCCGGTCAGGTGCTGGGTGATGCCCATGCCCCACAAAAGCATGCCGCGCGCTGCCTTGCCATATATCAGTGCTGCTTCGCGCAGCCGGCTCTGTGGCACGCCGGAAACCTCTTCAACATACTCAGGCGTATATCTTTCGAGGTTCTCGATATAGGCCTGCCAGTTTTCCGTTCGCGCCTCGATGAATTCGTCGTTGGCCAGTCCCTCCTTCCAGATGATATGCGCAACGCCATTCAGCACGGCGACATTGGTGCCGTTCTTCGGCCTCAGCCACACATCGGCATGGTCGACCATCTCGATGCGGCGCGGGTCGATGACGACAACCTTTGCCCCGCTCTCATACTTGGCCTTGAACACCTGGCTTGAAATAACAGGGTGCGTCACAGTCGTGTTTGATCCGCACACGATGAAAGCCGTTGCCATACGCACATCGGGACTTGAAGCGGAAGGGGCGCTGGAGCCGACTGCCTTTTTTAGGGCGACGGCAGAGGCCATATGACAAAGCCGTGCGCAGTGGTCGATGTTGTTGGTGCCGAAGGCGCACCGGATCATCTTCTGGAAAACAAAATTCTCCTCATTCGTGGCCCGCGCCGAAGTAAGGCCAGCAAGAGCATGGGCGCCGTGCTTGGCCTTAACCTCATTGAGGCGCTTTGCCGTAAAGGCGATTGCTTCGTCCCAACTTGCTGGTTCGAGAGGGCTATCCTTGCCGCCACGGCGCATCAGCGGCTGCGTCAAACGATCGGGATGATGAATGAAATCCATACCGAAACGGCCCTTGACGCACAGATTACCGATGTTGGCGTCCGAGACGGGCGAGGGATTAACGGCGACAACCTGCCCCATTTCGGTTTCCAACTCGATGGCACAGCCGACACCGCAATAACAACAAGTCGTCGTGGTTTTCCGGCGCAGGTTCTTGGGTAGAACGCCGGTGTCAGATAGATCCTTGAATGAGCCCGTCGGGCACACACCGACACACTGACCGCAGTTGTTGCATTGCGTGTCGCGGAAGTCGTTGGTGCCGCTGACGAGTACCGGGTAGCCCGACTGGTCGACCGTATAGACCTTACGATGCTGAACTTCGTTGCAGATGCGTACGCATTGCAGGCATTTGATACACTTTTCGAATTCGAGCTGAAAAAACGGCCAGGACACAAGCGGCGGTGCGATGCCTGGATCGACCGGTTCAATCTCATTGATCTTGGGAATTACATTCATTTCCATGCATCCTTACCCAGGTAAGTCTTGGTTCCAGCACCGTATTCGATGGACAGGCTCTGCAACGTACACACGCCGGCCGCCGGGCAACGGCACATGAGGCACCTACCGGCTTCTTGCAATGCCACTTCCTCTGAAAAACCGACTTCAACCTCTTTGAAGGCTTCGTCATTGTCCACGTCGCCGCCGTGTTGTGAATTTTCGAACGTCCTGGAGCGATCCTCGCTATCTAGGACCGGCATTTCGGCCATCGGTGCCGCTGATGCGGCTTTCGCGCCGATGTCGAAAAACTCGGGCTTGTACTGGAAGATCGCGGCGGCAATGCCAGCGTCGTCGGCACCGTTCAGGTAAGCATTGATAGCGAGGGCACTCAGACGCCCGGCCCCCACGCATTCAACGACAGTGGCTGCACCGGTAACGCAATCACCACCAGAGAAAACGCCGGGCAGGTTGGTCTTCAACGTTGTTTCGTCCACGACGATGGTGCCCCATCTTGTGTCGAGACCGAGGTCATCCTCTTTGAGCGAGGCGACGTCGACGTCCTGCCCGATCGCCATGATAATCGTTTCTGCAGGCGTAAAATACTCCGAACCCGGTATTGGGACCGGGCGGCGGCGGCCGCTTTCATCTGGTTCGCCGAGCTCCATGCGCTGTGACGTTAAGCCAACGGCGTGTCCATTCTCGACCTTCACGGAAACGGGGGCTGTGAGGAGCTCGAGCTTGATGCCCTCGACATCGCATTCGTGTATTTCGTGTGCGGCCGCTGACATCTCCTTGCGCGTACGTCGATACATCATGGTCACATCGGACGCACCGACACGGCGTGCCGTGCGCACCGCGTCTGCTGCGGTAAAGCCTCCGCCGATGACGATGACGCGATTACCGATATCGACGGTCTGGCTCCAGTTGACGTCGGCGAGAAACTTGATCGCCGGTATAACACCTTTGGCGTCCTCGCCAGGAATACCCGTCGGTTTGGCGATCGTAGCACCAATGGACAGGTAAACAGCGTCGTACCCCTGATCCTTGAGTGTTTCGATCTGATATTCACGGCCCATCGCCTGGCCCGTCTTTAGTTCGACGCCGAGCGACAGGATGTCGTTGATCTCCTGGTCAAGGACATGCGTGGGCAGGCGGTAGGGCGGAATGCCGAAGCGCAACTGGCCTCCCGCCTTCTTTTCCATTTCAAGCAGCGTAACCTTGTGTCCGGCAAGCGCCAGATAGTAAGCCGCAGAGAGTCCCGCCGGGCCGGCTCCAATGACGGCGACGCGTTTGCCGGTGGCAGGTTTTGGCTCGGGTTGCGTTGGCAATCCTGATTCCACAGCCTTGTCCGCCGCGAAGCGTTTCAAGGCGCAGATTGCGACCGGCTTGCCGTCAATCTGAACGCGCCTGCACGGATCTTCGCAAGGTCTTGGGCACACGCGCCCAAGCACGCCCGGCAACGGCAGCATCTCCTTTATGAGAGCCGTTGACCCTGCATAGTCTTTCTGGAGGATGAGGTCGATATAACCGGCAACGTCGATCCCGGCGGGGCAAGCCGCCGTGCAGGGCGGTTGGCAATAGGCGTTGTGATCGGCGAGATAGGTATTGAGCCTGTCCTTGCGTAGCGCCTTCAATTCCAAATTTTCGGTCTGGACCGTCATGCCCTCTTTGGCCACGGTCATGCAGGCCTTCACAAGGTCTGCCCGGCCGTCAAGGACGACATTGCACAATTCGCAATCGCCAGTGGGCTTTATTCGAGGATCGGCGCACATTGCAGGAATATCGATGCCCGCACGGCGGACCGCCGCCAGGATGGTCTCGCCCGCCATCGCTTCAACCGACTTACCGTCGATTTCCAGCCGACACGGCTCAGGGCTCACCTCGGGTTCGCCCGCATGGTCCTGGTCGATCCCAGCGTCGCGCGTGCGCTTCTCACCCACTCGGTCATCTTGCATTGCCTTCCTCTCTTTGTGGCAGTGACCATTTGGCCGTCGATGGTCAGCAGGATCTTCGCGGTTTCATAGTTCAATCTGCGAATTCTTAAAAGCTCGTTTGAAAAAGAGTTGAGTGGGGATATTCTTCGTTCTCATCCTTTCGGCACCCAGGGCTTAGCGGGATCGCCACCGAACCAGATCTTTTGGTTATGGATTTTGCCGAGGAGTTCCGTGATTTCCGAAATGTTTTGCTTGAAGCTCTCCATCTCCTCTGCGTTTTCCCGCTCTGCCGATTCCCGGTAACTATCCGAACGAATGGACAATTCCTTCCTTAAGCAGAGTTCGATGACGTCGATATCCGACGGATTCAGATTGAAAGTCTTTTTGAATGTCATTGCATGGCCCTTCCATCCTCAATCCGCGTGGAAGCGAGATACCAGTGTTCCCCGGGAAGAAACGACCATAGTCCGATATCTCCCGGATGACCGCCGGTTCTGGCCATTACGGTAGCTATTTGGGCTTTCAATGGCAATTTGGAATTCGATGTGCGTGGGCATTGCGCTTCGCGTAGCCCCAATACCGGCACCAACGGTGGCCTCCTAGTGCTGATGGCCGTATTCCCCATCAGTCAGGCACACGTCTCCGGTGGTTTTCCTCTCCACGCCGACCGCCGCTTGGGTCAAGCCGGCACCGGCGGCGTACGCAGCCGGGCGATGTGCGCTTAGATCCAAGATAGCTTTGATCGCTCTATCGGTCCCCATTGTGTGGGCCGAGTTGAATGTTAGTTGAGCGGCGGACGTTGCGCTAATACCAAGTCTCTGTGAGTGGGACTCATATAGGGGCTTTCCGGAACGGTGTTTTTCTGATTCAAGATGGCAAACGGATGGAGGTTTGCCATGGGTTCTCCGGTTTCACTTCGAGACGATTTTGGTGCGGCCGGACT
>JAAEOK010000084.1 GCA_024244705.1 Alphaproteobacteria bacterium | reverse complement strand
TGTCAGACGCTCCCTTGTCAAGCGGCGGCCGTGGTGGGCGTTGTTCTGGCTTTTTCGTCTTTCCACATTCGGCGGATGACGCGGTTGGCGAGGTGGCGTTTGTGGGCTCTTCTGGCTTCGCGGCGGGTTTTGCCCTCTCGGGTTTTCCGGTCGATGAATGTTTGGGCGTCTTGACGGTCGCGTTGTTGGGTGACGCTGGCGATGTAGAGCACGCTGTTGATGCGCCGGTTTCCGCGGAAGTCGAGACGATGTTTGACTGGTTCACCGTGTCCTTCTCCCGATGAGAGGGCGACAGCTCCGGTGCCGCACCAGCGTGCAAACTTGGATTCTCGGGCGAACCGGAACGGGTCACCAACCTCGCATAGGAGGGTTGCCGCGGCGATGGGGCCGATGCCGGGTTCGTCACGTAGCGTGGTGCCGTGCTGGTCCAAGAGATCATCGAGGAGCCGCTCGAGACGGCGAATCTCGCGTCGGGCTTGCCGGTCTTGATCGATCAGCGGCAGCAGCCACGACAGCCGATACTCGCCGGCGATGGTTGAAACCAGGTTGGTGTCGATGGATTCGAGACGGCGAAGCCTCGACTCGATCTTGCCTTTTGATTCGAGCTGGTCGCGGATCTCGATGGGAAGTTTGACGATCTGATCGGCGGCGTAATGCAACATCAGGGTGCGGGTTTCGACCAGTGCCCGTCGGTGTTCCAACACCGCTTCGATTTTGGCAACCAGCGGGTCGTAGACGTCAAGGGCTTGGACTGGTCCCAGGGTCGGTTCAGCCAGCAACGCCCGAGCCACCGATAGGGAATCGACAATGTCGGTCTTAGCCAGACGGCGTGCCCGGCGTTGAGTCGCCGAACGTTGGGCTGGGACCTCCCGAGCATCGAAACCGGCAGCAACCAGGGCGATAGCCACATGGGCACCCCAGCTGGCTGATCCCTCAACCCCGACCATCACAACACGGTGAGTGGCCAACAAGTCTATGGCGTCAACAAACCCGGCTGTGGTGTTCGGGAAGGTCTCAGCTGTGGTTTCGACACCGTTGTTGTCAACAATGCCGACTGTGAACTGGTCCTGATGCGGGTCGATACCTGCGACAGATACTGTCATGATGTGTTCCTCCTGCTCGATTGATACTCCGGGTAGGTCCGGGATCGGCAGGGGCGCTTCGTCACATCCGAGTCGAGTAACACAGGCTCCCTTTAAGACAGGAGCGCACCTGCCGGCCCCACACTCGGTGCGACAGGTCTGACAACAGGCACAAGGCCACATTCTTGGTTAAGTCATCACCGAGCGCAGGACCGAACCGTAACCCCCTGGCAGGAGGCCCGGCGAGCATCAGGATGACACTCGGA
>JAAEOK010000083.1 GCA_024244705.1 Alphaproteobacteria bacterium | reverse complement strand
GGCTTTGACCGAGAAGGCACAGACGAAGTCGTCCGCGTAGCGCACGTACTTCACCTCACCCTGCATCTCCTTCGACAGCTTCTTCTCGACCCACAGATCGAGCACGTAATGCAGGTAAACATTAGCCAAGGTCGGCGAGATAATTCCCCCTTGGGGGGTTCCCGTCATCGGATTAACCACCATCCCATCCGGCTCCAGGATTCCGGCATTCAGCCATTTCCTGATGAGTCGGAGCAGGTGCCGATCATCAATCCTCTCTTCTAACATCCTGATCAACCAATCGTGATCCAGGTGATCGAAGAAGCCTTTAATGTCCGCCTCCACCACGAAGTTGTAGCTGTTGAAATGAAGCTCATCCCGAAAGTCGTTTACTGCCTTCTTCCCGTCTCGCCCCGGCCTGTAACCGTGGCTGCAATCCAGGAAGGTCGGCTCATAAATCGCATCCAGGATCAGGGCCACCGCTTTCTGCAGTAGCCGGTCTTCCAATGTTGGGATTCCCAGGGGCCGCTGTTTGCCGTTCCCCTTGGGAATGTACTTCCGTTTTACCAGCTTGGCGCGGTAAGCTTTGCGCTTGATCCGCTCTAACAGATCCTCCAGGTTCTTGTCCAGGTCTGC